>JAFZDG010000087.1 GCA_017561285.1 Bacteroidaceae bacterium | reverse complement strand
CACTCTTTGTGGCCTTCGAGTATCCATTGGCGCAAATATGACTCCCATTTGTCGAGGGGGAGATACCAGTGTTTTGTGTCGCGCAATACGGGTTGGCTGCCGCTAATGGCCGATTTGGGGTTGATCAAGTCGGTAGCGTTGAGCGATGTACCACAAGCCTCACATTGGTCGCCATAGGCGCGCTCGTTGTGGCAGTGAGGGCATGTGCCGGTTATATAGCGGTCGGCGAGGAATTGTTGAGCCTCCTCATCGTAGTATTGTTGCGATACTTTCTCTATAAACTCACCTTTGTCGTAGAGTGTACGGAAAAATTCCGATGCTGTTTCGTAGTGAATTTTGCTCGATGTGCGCGAGTAGATGTCAAATGAAATACCAAATTCGGCAAATGAATCTTTGATGATTGTATGATAACGATCTACTACATCTTGCGGGGTAATACCCTCTTTGCGAGCTTTGATGGTAATGGGTACACCATGTTCGTCCGAGCCACCTATCATAATAACTTCTTCGCCCTTGAGACGCAAGTAGCGAGTATATATATCGGCGGGAACATAAACACCTGCCAAGTGACCAATGTGTACAGGACCGTTGGCATAAGGGAGTGCTGTTGTTACAAGTGTGCGTTTAAATTTCTTTTCCATAATCTTATAGTGTTTTATTATTGGTTTCTTTTATTTGGGTGCTGTCCTATAAAGGAGTATCGCGATGATTGTGTACATTATATTGGGTATCCACATAGCTACAAATGGCGATGTGAGTCCGGTAACGGCAAATGTTGATGTAATGGTTGAGAAGAAAATGTAAGAGAAACTCAGTACCAATCCAACACCAATATTTACACCTGTTCCACCCTTTGTCTTGCGTGATGATAGCGACATACCTATAGCTGTGAGAATAAAGGCTGCACCTATCATTGCATAACGTTTGTGATACTCTATCTCGAAGCTCTTGATGTTACCTACACCTCTTTCACGTTGTCGCGAGATGTACTCTTTCAACTCGGGCGATGTCATTGTTTCGCAGTCGGTGGGCGATATAAGAAAATCGGCCGGTGTGACGGTAATCGTTGTGTCGAGACGACTGCCTTTGGTAATGGTTTCGCGCATTCCGTCAAGGTCGCGTATAACATAGTTGTTCACGTGCCACTGGTAGGCCGAGTCGTAGGTAATGGTTTGTGCCGTAAGGCGCGACTTGAGTGTCTTGCCTTCAAACCGTTCCAACGAGAAGCGGTAGCCCATCTTGTTGCTGTTGTCATATCGGGCTATATAGGCTATTACATTGGGCTCTACTTTAAACTGTATATTGCTGCCATAATCTACCCGTTTATTACGCACGTATGTGTTGGTAAATTCTATACGGGTAATATTGGATGGCGGGATGATATAGCAACTCAGCGCAATATTGAGCGAAGCGATAACAGCTGCCGATACCATATAGGGCAGAAAGAGCCTCTTGAAGCTCATTCCACTCGAAAGAATGGCTATAATCTCGCTGTTGCCGGCCATCTTTGAGGTGAAAAATATCACTGCAATAAATACAAACAGCGGGCTGAATAAGTTGGCAAAGTAAGGTAAGAAATTGGCAAAATAATCGAATATAATGGCACGCAACGGTGCTTTCATAAAAGCATCGAGCTTTTCGTTTGTGTCGAAAACGACTGTAATAGCCAAGATGAGTATAATAGAAAAGAAGTATGAGCCGAGAAACTTCTTTATAATATACCAATCGATTATTTTAAACGGACTTCTCAATTTCATCTGCTTTATATTCCTATGTTACAAGCGAGTCGTTACACGTTCCAACATTTCGCGTTTCCACGATGCAAAGGTTCCATCGATGATATGTTTGCGCGCCTCTTGCGACAACCATACATAGAAGGCCAGGTTGTGTATCGAGGCAATCTGCATAGCCAATATTTCGTCGGCTATGAATAGGTGGCGCACATAGGCCTTTGTATATGCCATATCGACATACGATGTGCCCTCTTCATCGAGCGGGGTGAAATCATCGGCCCATTTTTTGTTGCGCATATTCATAATGCCTCGCGAGGTAAATATCATACCGTTGCGACCATTGCGGGTGGGCATCACGCAATCAAACATATCTACTCCTCGGTCTATACCTTCGAGTATATTGGCCGGCGTACCCACACCCATCAAGTATCGAGGCTTGTCGGTGGGGAGTATGTCGTTGACAACCTCTATCATCTCATACATCTTCTCGGTAGGCTCGCCTACAGCCAATCCTCCTATGGCATTGCCATCTGCACCCAGGTCGGCTACAAACTTGGCAGCCTCTCGGCGTAAATCGGGATATACACAACCTTGCACGATGGGGAAGTAGGCTTGCTTGTAACCATATAGGCCTTCGGTCTCTTGGTAACGCTTCCAACCACGCATAAGCCATCGCTGTGTCAATGCCAATGACTTCTTGGCGTAGTTATAGTCGGCATCGCCGGGTGTACATTCGTCAAGGGCCATCATAATATCGGCTCCGATGATACGCTGTGTATCAACGTTGTTTTCGGGGGTAAAAAGGTGCTTTGAGCCATCGATGTGCGAGCGGAAATGTGCGCCCTCTTCGGTGAGCTTGCGAATGTCCGATAGAGAGAAAACCTGAAAGCCTCCACTATCGGTGAGAATGGGCCGCTCCCAACCGTTGAATTTGTGCAAACCTCCGGCTCGTTGCAATATCTCCAAGCCGGGACGGAGATATAGGTGGTAGGTATTGCCCAATATGATTTGGGCCTTTATGTCATCGCGCACTTCGCGCATATGCACTGCCTTAACAGCACCCACTGTGCCTACGGGCATAAAGATTGGTGTCATTATCTCACCATGGTCGGTTGTGATAACTCCTGCACGTGCATTGGTGCCTTCGGCTGTATATTGTAGCTTGAAATCCATCTTGATAACGTTTTAAGCTACAAAGTTACGATTTTTATGCGAAAAATGTTGCGATACAGAGAGAAAAATCGCACAATAATATTGCCGAAAAATGGCTACAAAAAAAGAGGATTGCGCGGAGCAACCCTCCTGTAGTATAATTGGCTGTATGTCAGAACTCAAATCCTAAACGGAAACCTGTGCTAAAGTTGGAGAACGAGCCAAGTGTTAAACTAATTTCGGGTGAGAGATTTACCGCAAAATTAGGGCTGTATGCGATACGTAGACCTACGCTTGCACATGTGTATAGACCTGCTCCGGATTGATAATCGCTGACGTATATATCGTCTATGGGGTCATAGTATGAAATGAGTCCTGTGCCAAAGGCTGCACCCAAGCGTGCTCCATAGGTGAATTGAAGCTGGTTTTTGCCCACATTACCACGGAACTCGGCAAAAATAGGTATGACGCACTCTTTGTCGGCTGTGTAGCTCAAGTCTATACCAATACCAGCACCTAAATAGGCATAGTGGTTGAATTGGTAACCATGCGATGTGGTGATGTTGAATGCAAAGCCGTTTTGCCACGAGAGGTTGAGCAACATAACATCAACGAATCCGCGATATCCGGTGGGGGCTGTAAAGCGCGAAGGTGCTGTAGTTGCTGTACTTGTGTTTTCGGTACTATTGTTGTTTTGTATTCTTATAATCTCGCTGGCATTGAATACCCATACACTGCCATCGGCTGTTTTCAATGAGATGTTTTGCTCGGGGGTGTATTCGAGTATGTCACCTTTGATGATGCTGCCATTTTTGAGATAGACTGTACTGTAGGCCAAAGAAGAAAGTACGGTGCCTACAATAAACAATAAAACAAATAAACTCTTTTTCATGATGATGCGTGTTTTGTATGATTAGAACTCAAAACCAAGACCAATACCCAAATTGTAGTTAAGCGGTGTTCCTGCATACATCTCTACTTGGGGTATGATGCGTAGGGCAAATTTTGATGAAATGGGTATGCGACAACCTGCATTGAAGTTAAGGTATATAAATCCGTCAATCATTTTGTCGGAGCTGACAACACGATTTTTGTATATATCGTTGGCTATAGCATAACCTACACGAGCACCATAGGCAAATTGGATGAAACCTCTACCTACATTGCCTTTTATCGCTGCGTATATGGGGGCTATAAAACCGCTGTCGTTGTGGGTATAAAGCATACCTATACCGGCTCCTATAAAGGTGCTATGATTGATTTGGTATCCATGTGTGGTATATACTCCCAATGAATATCCGTAGTGAGTGGTAGCAACCGGATCTACAAATACAAAACCTTTGTAACCTTTGTGTGCTAAGTTCTTCTTAAGCTTTTTGCCATTTGCAGAGTATTCGTAATATTCATCGTCATCATAGTCATAATCATATCTGTAATCGGTGTCGATGCTTACAATGTCTTTTGAGTTATATACAAGTACGCTGCCGTTGTCGGTTTGTATGGTTATCTCTTTTTTAGGCTTGTATTCAAGGATTTCGCCTCTTACAATACTGCCGTTTTTGAATGTTACAACTTGTCTTGCTTCGGCAAAGGTGCCAATGCATAGTAGCATAAGCGTGAGTGTGAGTAATTTTTTCATGGTGTGATGTTTCTATCAATGATTCTTAAAACTCGAAGCCAAATCCGATGCCCACATTGAGTGTGGGAAATCCTCCCAATAAAAGTTCAAATTGGGGTTTTATAGTCATGGCGTATTGAGGCGTGAAACCCAGACGCAAACCGAGGTTGAAGTTGAAATAGAGTCCGCCAAATCCCTCAGCAATTTCGCTTGTATATGTTTCTTGACTCATATATTCGTGTTTGGTATATAGTAAAATACCCGCGCGACCACCATAGGTAAATTGTGCCATCTTCTCACCTACGTTGCTTTGGACAGCAATGTATAGGGGTACATCTGTTTCGCCATATTGACTGAAAAGGTAGGTGTAGTATCCGATACCTCCACCGAGGAAGAAGTTGTGATTGAACTGGTAGCCGTGAGTGGTGCTAAGGTTGAGTGTAGCGCCGCTTGTAGAGGGAGTAATTGGGGCAAGTTCTACGAATCCACGATAGCCGCGAGGGGCAGTGTGTTGGCTTACATTGAGCTCGGTAGTTGGTTGTAAACCCGATGTTTCTTGCGCTGTGGCGATACCTATGCAGCATATAGCTACAAGCATCAGTGATAAAATTCTCTTCATGGTCAGTAACATTTAAATGGTTAAAGTTTAGTTGATTGTTATTATTAATTTTTGCAAATCTAAAGCTTTATATATTAAATGTCAAGTTTTTTTGTTTAAAAGATGTCTTTATTTTATATAATTGAGTGTTAAATTGTTAGTATTTTTGTTTTTATTCTGTGTATTTTGCAAATTATGACTGTCTGTCGTTAAAATTTTACTCTTACATCGAACCATACATTGCGAGGCGAATCGATAAAGTAAAGGGGGACGGTTGCACCCATCATTCCGTTTGAGTAGCTGCGTTCGTTGAATATGTTGTTGACGTTTATACCGGCTGTAATGTTACGGTAGGTATATGCTACAGAGGCATTGAATCGCAATGATTGGGGTATGCTGTAGTAGTTGGTAATGTCAAAGTACATAGCACTGCGGTAGCGCATTGAAAGTCCGATGTCGAAACCGGCTATACGATAGCCTATCTCTTGATTGATGAGCCATGTGGGGCTGAGAATGTGTGTGAGTGTCTCGCCATCGTGTTGTACTTGGTTTATCGAGTAGCTGCTGTTGTTGGCAAGACGTAGTCCTTCGATGGGGTAGTATTGTACCGATAGTTCGATACCGGTGCGGTAACTTTGTGCGGCATTGACATGGATGGGTAATCCGTTGGTGCCCATAGCTCCGTTGAGAATCAACTCGTTGTTGAAGTCCATATAGTAGAGATTGATGTTGGAGGTGAAGTTGCTCAGTGTAATGTTGTATCCCAATTCGTAGTCTATTACACTCTCGGCTTGAGTGGTGTATAGGGTAGTGAAATTCTCTTCGCCGCCAAACATATCGCTGCGTGTAGGTTCGCGATGGGTTTGTGTAGCACTTGCATAGAGGGCATGGCGGTTGTTGATGCGCCAACGAATATTGCCCGACCAATTCAAGAAATCCCAGTCGATGCGTTCAAAGGGTGTATCGCCTTTATAACTAAAGTCGGCATGGCGATATTGAATATTGGCACCTATTGTGAGTCGTTGGATGGTGTAAGAGCCCTTGACAAAGGCACTGATGTCATTTTTATAACCGGTATTATCCCATAACAATGCCTCTTGCAGATTGTTGCTGCCAATGTGCCTTCTGTTGAATGTCGATGCATTGATGCCGGTGGTGAGTTCTAATGGGTTGAGGTGAAATTTTGCAGCAACATTTCCGCCAATGTAATGAAAACGTTGGTCGTATCGATCTATCTCGCCGGTTGCTTGCCATGTGGGATCATATACCTTGAGCATATAATTATCCACATCGAAGGTGTAATAACCATCGGCATAATTATAGTAGGCTGCTGCCGTCAGCGATATGTTATCACTCAAGATACCCTGGTATTGCAGTTTGTTGATATTTTGTATATAATGGTCTATTTCTGTTTCGCTGCAACCATTGGCTTGTGGATTTTGCTTCAGAATATCGGCCTGTGTTCCTATCCACGCCATACCGTTGCGCGACTGTCCTACAAAACTCAACAGGTCTAATTTGTGTCGCGAGTTGATATACCATCCCAGCTTGACAAATACCGATTGGGCATTGTTGTAGGCGTGTTCTCTGTAGCCATCGCTTTGTTGGTGGGTAGCCTTGAAGTGTCCTGCAAAATTGCCTTTACGACCTGTGTTGTATTCAGTACCCACCTTCAGTGTATTGAAACTGCCATATCCGACATAAGCATTCGATGTCGTGTCTTGTTCGAGATTGATAGACTCAAAGTTGACGCTGCCGGCATATCCGGCAGCTCCGTTGTTGGCAATGCTTGCTCCGTTCTCTACCTTTATCGAGTGCATACTCGATAACAAATCGGGGAAATTGGAGAAATATACGCCCATATCTTCGCCATCGTTGAGGGGCATACCATCGAGTGTAATGTTGATGCGGGTTTGGTCCATCCCTCGCATGCGGAAATAGGAGTATCCATATTCATTTCCGGTATCGCTATAAGCAAATATCGATGGCATACGAGCCATGATGAATGATGGTTCTTGACCTTTGTTCTGAATGGTGATGTCTTCGCGCGAGAGGGTTGTGCCGGTGCGTAGATTTACTCGATAGAAACTTACTACCGAAATTTCATCGAGGGTATGGGCAATCGTATCATTTGCAGGGGTGGTATTGGCAAATGATAGAAAGGTTGTTGCTAAGATGAGTGTGATAAGCAGATATTGTTTCATAAATGGTGTGTGTTTTAATACCGGTTTATTCGTCTTCGTCATCTTCGTCATCGAGAAGGTCTAACTCATCATTATCGTCATCATCATCTTCATCTTCTTCTTCATTATCTGGTATATATAGTTCGCCTATCAAGGCGTTGTACTCTTCGATGAGACCGGTACAAGGTTCTATTGAGACATTTGTCTCTTCTTCGGGAGGCAAAAATATGCCTTCGGTATGATGTATCGAAGCTTCGGTGTGGAGATTGCGTTGTTGTTTTTCGCCCATCTCTTCCATCAGTTTGTCAAGGTCGTTTATAAGCATAATATTGATGATTATGGTTTACTAATATTTCATTTATAAAACAGGTGCATTCTTGAGGTTTATTTGTTGTGTGAGCCAAGCCAACTCTTTCTCACACATAGGGCAATTGCCCATAGTACACAAGGTGTGGGTACAAAGTGCAGGGGTATAGGGTATGTTGTTTGCTTCGGCAATAATAGTACGTATTTTCTTAAGTACATTGCAAGTGCTTTTGCCACTCTTGCCATTCGATTGGGCACGATGTGTTGTGTTTGTAATATACGTAAAGGTGTCGAAGTGGGTAATGCCCATTTTTTGTAACTCGTTTTGAGTCTTTGTTACCTCTTCGGATGTGTTGTAGCCCGGAATGAGTGGAACTCGTAGGGTGATGTGTGTACCTTTGTTTCTCTCTATGAGGTATCGAAGGTTTTCTAATACCGGTTCTATGCTTTGTCCTGTATATACTTTGTATGTGGTGGGGTTGAGCGTTTTTATATCGATGATATACTCATCAACAACATCCAATAGACGTTCTATGTGCAGGGTGGGTACGTTGAGCGAAGTCTCCAATGTTATGTGCCATCCTTGCTTATTGAGCAGGGCAAACTCTTTGATAAATTGGCTATGCAAGGCCGGTTCGCCTCCGCCAAAGGTAATGCCTCCACCCGTAGAGCGATAGTATATATCGTCTATACATACCTTTGCATATAGTTCTTGAGGTGATAGATGTTGCCATATGCCATCGGGCTTATGGCATTGGTTGTTGAGGCAATAGGCGCAGTTGAGGGGACAACCATACATTCCAACGAGGGTTGTCACACCACGACCATCGGTCAGTAATCGGTGGCGACTGATACCCATTATGGGCGCGATTGTGGTATTTCCTTTTGGGGGCATAGTATGGTCTATTGCATAATGATACAAAAGTACAAACGAAAACATTTTTATGCAAGACCTTTGTCTGTTTTAATAAAATAAAAAAAACGGATATATCTCCTTGTCGATATATCCGTTGTATGATTAGTGCGATTTTGCTTGTTATGCAACGAGAAGTTTTTCTATCTCTTCGAGCGACTTTTGAAGTTCTTTATCTACTTGCATTTGGCCTTCAATCGTTTTGCATGCGTGCAATACGGTAGCGTGGTCGTATCGTCCCAACAAAGAGCCAATTCCGGCCAATGCCATAGAAGTGTGCTTCTTGGTGAGGTACATAGCTACTTGACGGGCAACAACAATTTCGCGTTTGCGTGAACGTGTTACAAGTGTCTCGGGCTTCATGTTGTAGTAGGTACATACAGCGTTGCGTACGGTGTCGATAGTGACTTGTTTCTTTACCATCTTCACGCTACGCGATACAACTTGCTCGGCCAGGTCGAGTGTTACATCGTGGTTGAATGCCATAGCGTGGGCCATAAGCGACACAATAGTGCCTTCGAGGTCGCGCACATTGTCGGTAACATTGCGTGCTATGTAGTCAACGATATCGTCCGATATGGTGAGACCATCTCGCTCAATCTTGTTGTGCAAAATATCGCGGCGCAATGAATAGTCGGGGCGTTCAACTTCGGTTTGCAAACCCCATTTGAAACGGGTGAGCAGACGAGGTACGATACCTTCGAGTTCTACGGGAGGACGGTCGCAAGTGAGTACAAGTTGCTTGCCGTTGAGGTGCAAGTGGTTGAATATGTGGAAGAATGTGTTTTGTGTCTGTGTCTTGCCGGCAAATTCTTGTATATCGTCCATCAACAATACATCAATGCTTTGATAGAAGTTGATAAAGTCGTTTACTTGATTGTTGCGAACGGCTGTGGTGTATTGTTGTTGGAATAAGTTGGCCGATAGGTATAATACGCGTGAACGCGGATTTTGCTCTTTGATTTTTGCACCTATGGCTTGCACAAGGTGTGTTTTGCCCACTCCCGATTCTCCGTAAACGAACATCGGGTTAAAAGGATTGTGACCGGGAGAGGCAGCTACAGCCTCGCCTGTAACACGTGCTACTTTATTGCTATCGCTCGAGTAGTAGTTGTTGAAGGTGTAGTAGGGGTTGAGTTGCGATGCAAGGTCTTCGTATTCGGGAGCTTGGAACGGATCGGTGGGTTCTACGATTCGACTTTGACGCATATTGCGAGCCACCTGAATAGATTTTTCGGGCGACTTGACATTAACTGTTGCAATAGGATTTTCTACAACCGTTACTAAATATTTTAATGTAATATCTTTTCCATATACGCGTATTAGCACAGGGCCTAAAAGCTCTATGTAATTTTCCTCGAGGTGCTCTTGGAAAAAATATGAGGGGACTTGCAATGTCAGTACATTGTTCTCGAACGAATGCGACTTGATGGGTACGAACCATTTTTCGTACACAATCTCATCAACATTGTCTTTGATAATGCTGAGGCATCTGTCCCATAGTGCAATATGTTCCAAACTCATTTTTTGCAGCTTTGTGTTATCCTTTTTTCAAATAGGCTTATTTTTCAGGATACAAAATT
>JAFZDG010000086.1 GCA_017561285.1 Bacteroidaceae bacterium | reverse complement strand
GAGGTATTCGTCAAATTTATCCCATTGAGGCTCTTTAGAGTCGAGTGTGAAGGGGTTCTTACCCTCGGCTTCGAGAGCGGGATTGTAGCGCCACAAGTGCCAGTATCCGCACTCAACAGCTGCAGCCTCTTCGGCTTGCGATTTGCCCATACCCTTCTTCAAACCGTGGTTGATACAAGGAGCGTAAGCAATTACCAACGAAGGACCGGGATATGCCTCAGCCTCGCGGATAGCCTTGAGTGTTTGTGCTTGGTCGGCACCCATTGCAATTTGAGCCACATATACATAGCCATAGGTAGTAGCAATCATACCGAGGTCTTTCTTGCGAACGCGCTTACCGGCAGCGGCAAACTTGGCAATGGCACCGATGGGAGTAGACTTAGACGATTGACCACCTGTGTTTGAGTAAACCTCTGTATCGAGAACGAGGATGTTGATGTCCTTGCCCGAAGCGATAACGTGGTCGAGACCACCATAACCGATGTCGTATGAAGCACCGTCACCACCGATGATCCATTGTGAACGACGCACGAGGAAGCTGCTCAAAGCGTTGATTTTCTTGCAGCAGTCGCAATCGCAAGCAGCAACGAGAGGCTTAATCTTGGCAGCCAAAGCGAGTGTAGCGTCGCCATCCTCACGTTTCTCCAACCACTCGGCAAAGAGGGCCTTCATTTCGTCGGTGCAGCAGTCGCACTTCAAGCCGGCCTCCATAGCCTCCACCAAGCGAGCACGCATAGCGTCGTTGGCAAGTGTCATACCCAAACCATACTCGCAGAAGTCCTCGAAGAGTGAGTTACCCCATGCGGGACCGCGACCTTCGGCATTGGCAGTATAGGGAGTAGAGGGAACAGAACCCGAGTAGATTGATGAACAACCGGTAGCATTGGCAACCATCTCGCGCTCACCAAAGAGTTGAGTGAGGAGTTTTACATAGGGAGTCTCACCACAACCCGAGCAAGCACCTGAGAACTCAAACAAAGGAGTAGCAAATTGAGAGTTTTTGGGGTTGCTCTTCACGTCAACAAGGTTTTGTTTGCTCTTCACGTTCTTCACGCAGTAATCCCAATTGGCAGCTTGGGGAAGCTCGCCTTCGAGGGGAACCATAGTGAGTGCTTTGCCCTCTTTGTTACCGGGACATACATCGGCACAGTTGCCGCAACCAAGACAGTCGAGTACGCTCACTTGCATACGGAAGTGCATACCCTTCATAGTTGCTGGAGCCTTCATCTCGATAGTCTCGAAGTTGGCACCTGCCAACTCTTGCTCATCGAGAACAAAAGGACGTACACAAGCGTGAGGACATACAAATGCACACTTGTTACATTGGATACAGTTGGCAGCGTTCCAAGTGGGAACGAAAGCAGCTACACCGCGTTTCTCATACTTGGCAGTACCGGCTTCCCAAGCACCGTCTTCGTAGCCTACGAAGTCCGAAACCTTGAGCAAGTCGCCATCTTGAGCGTTGATGGGACGTACCACTTTGTTGATAAATTCGGGATCGTTGTTTTCGACAGCAGCCTCATCGGCAAGCGAAGCCCATGCGGGATCGATAGTGAGTTGTTTGTATTCATTACCACGATCAACGGCAGCATAGTTCTTGTTAACAACATCCTCACCCTTCTTACCGTATGATTTCACGATAAATTTCTTCATTTGCTCGATAGCCAAGTCAACGGGAATAACCTCGGTGATGCGGAAGAAAGCCGATTGAAGAATGGTGTTGGTGCGGTTGCCAAGACCTATCTCTTGTGCAATTTGTGTAGCGTTGATGTAGTAAACAGTGATGTTCTTCTCGGCGAAGTAACGTTTAACGCGGTTGGGGAGGTGCTTAGCCAACTCCTCACCACTCCACACTGTATTGAGCAAGAATGTACCGTTCTCACGCAAACCACGTGTAACATCGTACATATTCAAGTAGGCTTGTACGTGGCAAGCTACAAAGTTGGGAGTATTTACCAAGTAAGTAGAGCGGATGGGATCGTCACCAAAACGGAGGTGCGAGCAAGTGAAACCGCCCGATTTCTTCGAGTCGTAAGCGAAGTAAGCTTGGCAATATTTGTTGGTATTGTCACCAATAATCTTGATAGGGTTTTTGTTAGCACCTACAGTACCATCGGCACCCAAGCCATAGAATTTGGCCTCGTACATACCTTCGCCACCAAGAGCAATCTCCTCTTTCAAGGGGAGTGAAGTGAATGTTACGTCATCTACGATACCAAGAGTGAAGTGATCTTTGGGTTGAGCCAAAGCCAAGTTCTCATATACCGAGAGGATTTGAGCAGGAGTAGTATCCTTAGAAGCCAAGCCATAGCGACCGCCAACGATAAGAGGCGCATTCTCTTTGCCGTAGAAGCACTCTTTAACATCGAGATAGAGAGGCTCTGCATTGGCTCCGGGCTCTTTAGTACGGTCGAGTACAGCAATACGCTTAGTGGTAGCAGGAACAGCAGCCAAGAAGTGTTTGGCCGAGAAAGGACGATACAAGTGAACAGCTACAAGACCTACCTTCTCGCCTTGAGCAACGAGGTGGTCGATAGCCTCACGAATAGCCTCAGTACCCGAACCCATAGCGATGATTACACGCTCGGCATCCTCGGCACCATAGTAATCGAACAAGTTATATTTGCGACCTGTGATTTTGTAGATTTCGTTCATATACTTCTCTACAATCTCAGGAACAGCTTCGTAAGCCTTGTTGCAAGACTCGCGATGTTGGAAGAATACGTCGCCATTCTCGGCCAAACCACGAGCAATGGGAGCATCGGGGTTGAGTGCGCGACGACGGAAAGCAGCGAGGCCCTCTTGGTTTACAAGCGGAGCAAGGTCTTCTTGGTCGATAACCTCAATTTTTTGTATCTCGTGCGATGTACGGAAACCATCGAAGAAGTTGATGAAAGGAATGTGCGACTCGATAGTAGCCAAGTGAGCAACACCTGCCAAGTCCATAACCTCTTGAACCGAACCTTCGGCCAACATAGCAAAACCGGTTTGACGGCAAGCCATAACGTCTTGGTGGTCGCCAAAGATACTCAATGCATGCGAAGCCAATGTACGAGCCGACACGTGGAATACGGTAGGCAACATTTCACCGGCAATCTTATACATATTGGGAATCATCAACAAAAGACCTTGAGAAGCTGTATAAGTTGTAGTCAAAGCACCGGCGTGCAACGAACCGTGCAAAGCACCAGCAGCACCACCTTCCGATTGCATTTCTTGCACAAGGACTGTTTCGCCAAAGATGTTTTTACGTCCGGCAGCAGCCCACTCATCTACATACTCAGCCATTGTAGAAGAGGGAGTGATGGGATAAATAGCAGCTACTTCTGAGAACATATACGAGATATGTGCAGCAGCTTGATTACCATCACAAGTTAAAAATTTCTTTTCTTTACTCATATTCAATTAAATATTAGGTTTTGTATATTTCAACATCAATATAAAAATCCAAACAACCATAAAGGCATAACGTTGTCGTGTCCGACAGTCAATCCATCCATCACATAGTTCACATCCCGTCCCATTCGCGACTTTGAATTCTGCGAAATAATGCGGAAGGGATGCTCACCATCGACAATAAAACGCACACTATTGGCACCCAAGTTCAAGCGATGGTTGCAATGCAATGCGTGGTAAAAGAAGGTTTCGCACACAGCTTGGCGATTTACCTCCATAGAGCGATTGGAATAGATAAGATTGGTGTTATGCAAATATAACATAGCCGGTTTCTGCGGATAGGCCTCTCCTTCACGATACAACATATTGATGAGACGGGCATCTTTGAAACACTTGATATAGTTCATCACCGTAGCTCGAGAAATCTGTGTTTCTTGGCTCAGTTTGCTCACATTGACAGCTCCCGGCGCACGCTTGATGATGAGATAAAACAAACGGCGCATCTTGGGCAGATATGACAACTCCAACTGCTTGAGCAAGAGTATATCTACCTCCATAATCATATTCATCGTCTTGATGAGATTTTCCGAGAAGTTGCGCTTCTCGAGGAAGAACGGATAGTAACCGTGATGCAGATAACCATCGAAATAGTCGAGCGGATTGACACGCCCCGATATGGCGCGTGCAATGGTAGCATGGTTGGCCATCAACTCATCAAGAGTATAGGCGCGGAATGACATTCCGGTCTTGATATTGAGATACTCTCGGAACGAAAAGCCTCGTAGGTTGTACGATGCCACAAGGCCATCGAGTAGTGGATTCTCCTCCTTGAGACGCATCACCGATGATCCGGTAAAGATGATCTGCAGTTCGGGAAGAAGATCGTAACAAGCACGCAATGCCTCGCTCCAATCGGGGTACTTAAAGACCTGATCTATGAGCAACACGCGACCGCCCTGGTTATAAAAGGCCGTAGCAAAATCGATGAGCGAATGGTCGGTAAAATAGAGATTATTGAGGTTGATATAGAGGCATGTACGATCGTTGAGGCTAAAATACTCGCGAGCATATTGCAACAAAAAAGTGGTTTTACCCACACCCCTACTACCCTTAATACCAATGAGGCGATGCGACCAATCTATTTCGCGCATCAACTCTCGTCGGACAGGATTGCCCAAATGCTCTACGAGATAGCTATGTGTTCTATAAAATGATTCCACTAAACTACACAACCTTTTATAAGGGATTACTGATGCAAAGATAATGATTATGCACCTAATTTGCCAACTACAGATTACAAAATAATGTACCTACACACAATATTTACATTTTTTAACACACAGAGAAGAAATAGAAAATGTTCGCATAATATAACATAGGCAACTATAAATATTTTACGTACTTAAACAAAAACAGAGAATTAAGATATGAAGTTAGGTTCGAGAGGCTTATCTCCTTTCTCTATATAACACATCACAAACCGAAAAAAATTCATTACCTTTGCAGTAAACTAAAAGCAAAATTATGGCAACACTTAATATTGGAGACAAAGTACGATTTCTCAATGCCGTAGGCGGAGGCATCGTGCGCAAGATAGAGCGTGATATGGCTTATGTAGAGGAGCCAGACGGTTTTGAAACACCCATTCTCATACGCGAATGTGTGGTGGTAGAGCCCGCCAAACCCGAGAAGAAACAGCCCGAAGTACGCACTGTATTTACAGCAACTACATTTAGCAAAGACGAGCCTCGCAAGGAGATACCAACCTCGACTGTGAGCAATGAGCCTATTGAGGAGACACCCGAAGGCGAACAGCTCAATATCGCATTGGCCATCATACCCCATGAGCCAAAGCACCTCAACACTACAGCCTACGATATATGCTTGGTAAACGATAGCAACTACTACCTATACTTTACCTTTACCAGCCGCGATGAGGAAGGATGGCGTACACGATATGCCGGCGTGATAGAGCCCAATATGCAAATGGAGTTGGAAGAGCTCAAACAACAGGAGGTTAACTCACTGCAACGCATCGGATTTCAATACATTGCCTTCAAACAAGGCAAACACTACACCACCAAAAATCCCGGCGCTATAGAGATGCGTTTTGATCCCGTAAAGCTCTACAAACTGCATAGTTTCCGAGCCAACCTTTACTACGATGAGCCGGCCCTTATTATCGACTTGGTGAAGAACGACACCCCTATTCGCCCGCTGGTTGTAAACACCGATGACTTGGCGCGTGCCATGAGCGAAAAGAATCGCTCGGAGAGCATCAATCGTCCCAACGTTAGCAAGCCTAAGCAACAACCAGCCGAAATTATCGAGATAGACCTGCACATCAATGCACTGCTCGATAGCACTGCCGGTATGAGCAATGGCGAGATGCTCGAGTATCAAATGGATACCTTCCGCAAGGTATTGGCCGACAACCGCAACAACAAGGGACAGCGCATCGTTTTTATTCATGGCAAAGGCGAAGGAACACTGCGCCGCGCCATCCTCGATGAGCTACGCACCAAATACAAAGAGTATAGCTCCCAAGATGCATCGTTCCGCGAATATGGCTTTGGTGCAACGATGGTAACGATAAAATAAACAGATTTACCATTCCTCCCCATAAAACCGCATCAAAAACATTTTGGTGCGGTTTTTTTCACAGCAAAGCACAAAAGAAGCTGCTTCTGCTACTCGGGCAACACCGGCGAGCAACTTTTGACAGATAGAGCTAAAATACAAGAGACCATACCCCACAGGGTACAGTCTCTTGATTTTTTATTTAGAGTTGATATTAACCTTCAAACTCTACCAATACAGCATTTGTAGCAACGACTTGTCCGGGTTGAACAAAGACGCGTTTGATAACACCGTCACGCTCGCTGTTTACAGTATTTTCCATCTTCATTGCCTCATAAACGAGCAATGCTTGACCTTTCTTCACTGTAGCACCGGGTTGAACAGCAACAGAGATAATGCTACCACCCATAGGAATCTTTTGAGTAGGACCTGTAATGGGCTCTTCAGCAGCTTTCTTCTCTTCGGCTACCTCTGTTTTAGGCGCAGCAGCATACTCCTCGGCACGACGGTTGCGCAAGAATGTAGCACCTACTGTGGGGAAGAGTTGGAGCAAGAGGTAATCGTTCTCATCCTTAGCCAATTTCACACCACCAAACTCAGGCAAAGTGGGGTTCTCGGGAGCTTGGTAAGCATTGATATCGTAAGGTTTCTCAATAGCGCTACCGGTAATCTTCTCACGGAACTTAGGATCGATTGCAACAGGAGTTTTACCATACTCACCCTTGATGAGGTTGATAAATTGGTTACTTACCATTGTATAGTCGGGATTACCTTTCTTACGGTCGATAGCAAGACTCACAGCTTGACCACCCACGATTTGAGATGTAGGAGTTACAAGAGGAACAAGACCTGCAGCACGACGTACCTCGGGGATAAGTGCCATAGCATCGTTCAATACGTCCTCTGCACCGAGGCTCTTCAATTGAGCCACCATATTACTGTACATACCACCGGGAACCTCGGCATGTTTAACGATTTCATTGGCTTTGGGGAAGTTGAAGTATGCTTCGATAGCGTGGCAAGCCTCCAAGAGCTCTGCCTCGTTATTAGCCTTAGCAGCAGCTATAGCGCGATCGAATTGAGCATCAACATCGGCAGGGATAGTATCTTTCAAAGGATCGAACTTGATGGGGAAGCTATCTTTTTGCAAGTCGAAGTCACGCAAGTCGCGGCGGATGCCTTCGAGTTTCTCACGAATACGACCTACGGCCTCCATATTAGCCTCAACCTCGATACCGAGTTTCTTACAGAATATATAAATCAACTCAATAGCGGGAGCTGCCGAACCGCCACCAAAGTACCAAATATTGGTATCAAGGATATCCACACCATGAATAACAGCCATCAACGATGATGCAAGACCGTAACCGGGTGTACAGTGTGTGTGGAAATCGATGGGTACTTTAACGGCATTTTTCAAAGCGGGGATAAGAGTAGTGATACGGGCAGGATTTACGAGACCGGCCATATCTTTGAGGGTGATAATCTTAGCACCCATAGCCTCCATACCTTTAGCTTTTTGTACAAAATATTCGTCAGTAAAGATCTTTTCGGGAGCAGCGGGTTTCTTGCCAAACAAACGAGCAAAGAAGCCAACTTTCTCGGTAGATGCTGCGGGTTTGGGATCTACAGTGTAGCAAACAGCACCATCGGCAATACCACCTACTTCGTTGATTTTTTTGATTGAGCTCTCAACATTGTTAAGGTCATTGAGCGCATCAAAGATACGCATGATACCAAGACCTTGCTTTACAGCCTCTTTGTAGAAACCGTCAATAACAGTATTGGGATAAGGAGCATAACCAAAGAGGTTACGACCACGAGAAAGTGCAGTAAGATATGAACGGCCCTCGATAACTTTGCTGATAGAATTCAAACGAGTCCAGGGGCTTTCGTCAAGATAACGCATTACAGAGTCGGGCACAGCACCACCCCAAACTTCCATTGCATAGAAGCCTGCGTCTTTGTAATCTTCAATAACTTGTTCTACGTGTTTACTTTGCAAACGAGTTGCGAAAAGCGATTGGTGACCATCGCGCAAGGTAAGGTCGCGAATTTTCAATTTTCTGGCCATAGTAATTTTTTTTAAGTGTTTATATTCACAGTATTTTGTTAATAATTTTCGTGTCTTTCATTGCAACATTTCAAGTGATATTTTACCCTCTCCTCAAAAGTTGCAACCGCAAATATAGTGAATCATCAAATAAAAACAAATAATTTCGAGATTTTTTCATCAATTATCTTCTATCTATATGCCTATATTTCAACCCATTTAATAACAACCTTCTTGTTATACCCTCGTTTTGCTAACAACACATAGCAACCAGCTTCATAAGTCGAAACAGAAAAAAGCGTTGCAAATCATAGTATATAATACATAATGATGCAATATACAACAAAAAAACGCCCACGAAGTCTATACTTCGCAGGCGTTATATCTGTTTATCCCTCTCCTATTCTTGAGCCGGTGCATTTACAGGCTTTTCCAGTCCGGGAATGCCTCTAAATTTAACATCAAAAACGAGTGTCGAATAGGGCAACAAAATGTCGGATGTATATGAATCGCCATAAGCGCAATTATGAGGAATAATCAATTCACAATGGTCACCGACATGCATATTGGTAAAGGCTATTACCCAACCTTTAATGTTGTCGGACAATTTAGAGCGATAGATACTATCGCCATGAGCCGTATTTTCAAAAGATGAGTCAAACTCCTCACCTTCATATGTCGTACCTTTATAGATAACATCTATGTAGCTTGTCGACATAGGTTGCGGAGCATCTTGCGTGAGCGCGCGATCGTTATACCAACGCATAAGTATTGTTGAGCCGCTATCCCAAGTGGGGGTTACTCGCTCATATACAAGATTTCCCAAAGAGTCGGTCTCGGCATACTTCTTTTCAAAGAAAGCTTGATTGGCCTTACGCCAGTTGGCATACTCTTCCCAATAGTTGACAGCCCCTTCTTCTTTCTTCTCTTCACATGAGGCGAAAACCATCGGGAGTAACATAAGGGCACAAGCCCATAGCAAAAATTTCTTCATCTTCACACTATATTATAATGTTTATCAGAACTCAACAACAGGAGCTTTTTCGGCTCCGGTCTCAGCCTCAAACTGTGGTTTGGCATCAAATCCGAATATCTTGGCGGTGATAACAGCCGGGAATTTGCGTATCATAGCATTATATCCGGCCACCATTTCGCTATAGCGACCACGCTCGGTAGCGATACGGTTTTCGGTACCTTCGAGTTGTGCTTGCAAGTCGCGGAAGTTCTCATTGGCTTTAAGGTCGGGATAATTTTCTGTTACAGCCAACAATCGTCCCAATGCTTGACTCAACTCACCTTGCGCCTCTTGATAAGCCTTCAAGTTCTCATCGGTAAGATTCTCTACATCTACAGTTACTTGTGTAGCCTTGGCACGAGCCTCAACAACAGCTTCGAGCGTACCTGCTTCGTGAGCAGCATACCCCTTTACTGTATTCACAAGATTGGGTATAAGATCGGCACGACGTTGGTATTGATTCTCCACTTTGGCCCACTGAGCTTTTACATTCTCATCGGCCTCTACCATACTGTTATAGCTGCACGATGTGAGCGATAGGGCAAGTACCACCATCGCAACCAACGAAACTAATATTCTTTTCATACTTACAATATTTGGTATTACTCAACAATCTTTTGCAACAAGCTGCGGAAGCTAACCTTCTCGCCAATAATAGCGTGCAACTCATCGATAGAAACACGATGTTGCTCCATACTATCGCGCTCACGCAAGGTCACTGTATTATCTTCGAGCGATTGGTGGTCAACGGTAATACAGAAAGGAGTACCGATAGCATCTTGACGGCGATAACGCTTACCGATAGAGTCTTTCTCATCATATTGACAACGATAGTCAAACTTGAGACGATTGATAATCTCTTCGGCCTTTTCGGGCAGACCATCTTTGCGTACAAGAGGCATCACAGCTACCTTAACGGGTGCAAGGGCAGCGGGCAATTGCAATACTACACGCACCTCGCCATTTTCGAGTTGCTCTTCTTTGTAAGCCGCAGCCAACACACTGAGGAACATACGGTCCACACCAATCGATGTTTCGATAACATACGGAGTATATGACTCTTTCAATTCGGGATCGAAATATTGGATTTTTTTACCCGAGAATTTCTCATGTTGACTCAAGTCGAAATCGGTACGTGAGTGAATACCCTCAACTTCCTTGAAACCGAAAGGCATCTCAAACTCGATATCGGTTGCCGCGTTGGCATAGTGAGCCAATTTTTCGTGATCGTGATAGCGATATTTATGATCGCCCAAGCCAAGAGCCTTGTGCCAGCGCAAACGGAACTCTTTCCAGTGATTGAACCAATTCATCTCCTCGCCGGGACGCACAAAGAATTGCATCTCCATTTGCTCAAACTCGCGCATACGGAAGATAAACTGACGAGCTACAATCTCATTACGGAAGGCCTTACCAATTTGTGCAATACCAAAGGGGATACGCATACGACCGGTCTTTTGCACATTGAGGAAGTTCACAAAGATACCTTGTGCAGTCTCGGGACGAAGATATACCTTCATAGCGCCATCGGCAGTAGAACCCATATCGGTAGAGAACATCAGGTTAAATTGACGCACGTCGGTCCAGTTCTTTGTACCACTGATAGGGCATACAATTTCTTGATCGATGATAATCTGGCGAAGCTCTTCGAGATTCATATCGGCCATAGCGTTGGCAAAACGAGCTTGCAAAGCATCGCGCTTGGCTGCATTCTCGAGTACACGAGGATTGGTTTCGCGGAACATCTTCTCATCGAAATTCTCGCCAAAACGCTTGCGGGCTTTTTCTACCTCTTTGTCCATTTTCTCCTCATACTTGGCAATGCAATCCTCAATGAGTACATCGGCACGATAGCGCTTCTTCGAGTCGCGGTTGTCGATTAGAGGATCATTAAAGGCATCTACGTGTCCCGATGCTTTCCAGATGGTAGGATGCATAAAAACAGCCGAGTCAATACCTACGATGTTATCGTTGAGCAATGTCATACTGTCCCACCAATAACGTTTGATATTGTTCTTCAACTCAACACCCATCTGGCCATAGTCATACACAGCTGCCAAGCCATCATATATTTCACTTGAGGGGAATACAAATCCGTACTCTTTACAATGCGATACAAGTTTTTTGAAAACGTCTTCTTGTGCCATATTTCTTTCTTACTTAAGTATTATCAAAAATTTGCGAGTTGTAATTGTGGCAACTCAAATTTAAACTGCAAAGTAAGTGATTTTTTTCGATTTAATTTGTATTTTTGCACTGGCTTGTTGTTTTTGTTATACAAAAAATACTAAAACAGCCATAAACGGGCTTTCAACACACCCGATTAGACCTTGAAATCAACCTTGGAATCATAAAATCTCCCACCCATGAGTGACGAAGAAAAAGACATAGACAACACCCTCGAAAGCATTGAGTCGCAACTCGACAACCCGGAGGAGAGCACATCGACCTATAAGACATCGGTTACCGATAGTGGCGACACCAAATTGCACCTATCGGGTATGTACCGCAATTGGTTTCTCGAGTACGCATCATACGTTATTCTCGAGCGTGCTGTACCACACTTGGCCGATGGTCTCAAACCGGTGCAACGTCGCATCCTACATGCAATGAGGTTGCTCGAAGATGGTCGTTACAATAAAGTTGCCAATGTAATTGGCTCTACAATGGCCTATCACCCTCATGGCGATGCCTCTATAGGCGATGCCCTGGTACAACTGGGACAAAAAGATTTGTTGATAGATTATCAAGGAAACTGGGGTAACATTCTCACAGGCGATAGTGCTGCTGCGCCTCGTTACATAGAAGCCCGGCTATCGAAGTTTGCCCTCGAGGTGGTATACAGCCCCAAAGTGACCGAGTGGCAACTCTCATACGATGGTCGCAAAAAAGAGCCTATAACACTGCCTGTTAAGTTCCCCTTGCTGCTGGCTCAAGGTGTAGAAGGTATTGCCGTTGGTTTGTCATCAAAGATTTTGCCACACAACTACAACGAATTGCTCGATGCCGCCATAGCTTACCTTCGTGGTGAGGATTTCAGATTATATCCCGACTTCCGCACCGGAGGTTATATAGACGTATCGCGCTACAACGATGGCGAGCGGGGCGGTGCTGTTAAGGTAAGAGCCAAAATAGACAAGATAGACAATCGCACCCTTGCCATTACCGAGATTCCCTATGGCAAGACTACATCTACCCTCATCGAGTCGATACTTAAAGCGCAGGAAAAGGGTAAAATAAAGATACGCAAGGTCGACGACAACACTGCGGCACAAGCCGAGATACTTATACACCTGCCGGCCGGCGTTTCGTCCGACAAGACAATAGATGCACTCTATGCCTTTACCGATTGCGAGGTAAGCATATCGCCCAACTGTTGCGTCATTGACGAGAAAAAGCCCCACTTCTTATCGGTCAGCGAGGTATTGCGCCGCAGCGTCAATCGCACACGCGACCTGTTGCGTCAAGAGTTGGAAATAAAACTACAAGAGTTGCACGAGGCCTTGATGTTCGCCTCGCTCGAAAAGATATTCATCGAAGAGCGCATCTATAAAGACCGAGAGTTTGAAGAGAGCCGTTCGATGGATGAGGCCGTTGCACATATCGACAAGCGACTCACACCCTTCAAACCTCAATTCATTCGAGAGATAACCACCGACGACATACTCCGCTTGATGGAGATAAAGATGGCTCGCATCTTGCGTTTCAACTCAGAGAAAGCCGAAAACTATATTGCCGAAAAGCTGGAGCAAATAGCCGAAACCCGCCATCATTTGTCCACTCTCACCGAATACACCATTGCATGGTACACGCATCTCAAAGAGACATACGGCAAGAATTTCCCCCGTATGACCGAGATACGCAGTTTCGACACGATAGAGGCCACCAAAGTTGTAGAAGCCACCGAAAAATTGTACATCAACAAAGAAGATGGCTTTATGGGTACCGGATTGCAGCGCGATCCCAATGCCGAGTTTGTATGCAATTGCTCTAACATCGATGACATCATCATCTTCTATAAGGATGGTCGCTATACGGTCGTAAAGGTTGCCGAGAAGCAATTTATTGGTAAGAATATCTTGCACATCGATGTTTTCAAGCGCAACGACAATCGCACCATTTACAACGTTATATATATGAATGGCAAAGGCGGTGTACACTATATGAAACGCTTTGCCGTTACGGGTATTACTCGCGACAAGATGTATGACCTTACACAAGGCAAACCGGGCTCACGCGTGAAGTGGTTTACCGCCAACTCCAACGGTGAAGCCGAGACCGTAAAGGTCGTACTCGAAAAGACCATACGCTCAAACAAGGACCATGTAATGGTAGATTTCAGTACATTGGCCATCAAAGGACGCGCCTCAATGGGCAACATCGTTACCAAAGGCATCGTACGCTCTATGTCGCTGGCTGCCAAAGGAGGCTCCACATTGGGAGGTCGCGATGTATGGTTCGACCGCGATGTATTGCGTCTCAACTACGACAAGCGTGGCGAGTATCTGGGTGAGTTCCACAACAACGATTTGGTATTGGTTGTACTCGATAACGGCGATTTCTATACAACCAACTTCGATGCCACTAACCACTATGAGGCAAACATTCTGCTCATAGAGAAATTTGATGCCAATCGCATTTGGACCGTATTACTCAACGATGCCAACCAACAAGGTCTCCCCTACATCAAACGCTTTAAAATCGAGGCATCGGCTCGCAAGCAAAACTTCTTGGGCGACAACGAAGCATCAAAAATGATTATGTTTAGCCGCAACACATATCCTCGATTTGAAGTTAAATTGGGTGGAGGCGATGCATTCCGCGAGCCTATCATTATCGATGCCCACGAGTTTATTGCCATCAAAGGATTCTCGGCCAAAGGTAAACGAATCACACAATTTACCATAGAGAGCATCACAGAACTGGAACCCACCCGCCAAGATGAGCCGGTTGAAGATGATAGTACCGAAGAGCAACCGCCTATTGACGGACAATTGAGCATATTTCCCACCGACGAGATAGAATAAAATGAAAAAACTGATATACATTTTTCTGTTATTCGCACTGCCTTTGGCCGCCGCAGCACAAGCAAGCGAGACCAAGCCTATATGTCCTGTATTTACCGCTGTAGAGTTTGAGGCCGGCGGAGCACGACTCATCGATACATACCTGGCTCCTTGGAGCTACAGTGGATGGGATGTTGCCCTACAAGTAGAGTTGATGCAGGCGATGAAACTCGACAACTACAACTGGGTGTGGCAACAACGCATCGGATTGAACTTTGGCCTCACGCAACTAAGCATATCCGGTGCCGGTCGTACACTCTTGGGTGGTGCCGATTATAATTTTGCAATGATGCACCGTAGCAGCCTACCCATCAAAGGGCTGCAATTGTATTATGGAGGCAACGTCTCTCTTTTGGGCGAATGCATATACAACTATCACAGCGGCAACAACCCCGTAAACGTCAAGGCAGATATATCTCTGGGATTGACCGGAATGGCAGTTTACAACTTTGCTTGGGGAAGAGTGCCATTTACCATTCGCTACCAGCTAACCCTTCCGGTAATAGGTGCATTTGCGCAACCCGAGTATGCCGAGTCATACTACGAGGTAGGGCTGGGCAACTATCATAATTTCATCCACTGTGGTACTTGGAGTAATCGCTTCGATATAGATAACCGCATAACAATAGATATGCATATGGGCAATTGGGCATTGCGATTGGGATACCACAACCGCATTAATACCACAAACGTCAACAACAATCGTTATCAACTTGTAATGCACAACTGCTCGGTAGGCTTTGCCGGCGATTTGTCAAGTCTCGATTTCAAGAACTCTAATCGCCCCGTTGTTAGGGCATTATACCAACTACCGCAATGAAACCACAACCAATCACATACCTCCTTGCCATAGTTATCTTGGCCCAATTACAGGCCTGCTATGTCAACGACGACTTGCACTTGAAAAACGATGCGCATACCAATTTCGATGCTCTATGGAGTATCGTAGATGAACACTACTGCTTCTTCGACTATAAGGATGTCGATTGGGACTCGGTGTACAACCACTACGCTCCGCGCATCAACGACAATATGAGCAGTTACGACTTTTTCAACCTCTGCGGCGAGATGCTGGCTACTCTACAAGATGGTCACGTCAACCTTGCCAGCGGATTTGCTTCCACCCACTATTGGAAATGGTTTCAAGACTACCCTGTCAACTACGACGAGCGCATCATACACGACAACTATCTACAATTCGATTTCTACCAAGCCGGCGGCATTACATACAAAAAGTTGCGCGATAACATCGGCTACATCTACTACGACAGCTTCAGCAGCAACATCAATCCCGGCACACTCGACTACATTTTGGCACACTTTATCACTTGCGATGGACTTATTATAGATGTGCGCAACAATGGCGGAGGTTCTCTGGGCAATGTAGAAGTAATCATTTCGCGATTTATCACAGAAAAGACACTGGCCGGATACATACAACACAAAACGGGACCGGCACACGATGCTTTTTCCGAGCCATACCCCTACTACTATCAGCCTGCCGAAAATCACATACTCTATGGCAAGCCGGTAGTAGTACTCACCAATCGTCACACATTCAGTGCTGCCAATAACTTTGTACAAGTAATGAAATCATTGCCGCAGGTTACCATTATCGGCGACCGCACCGGTGGCGGTAGCGGACTACCTTTTACCTACAATCTACCCAATGGATGGAACATACGCCTATCGGCCTCACCCATTCTCGATGCCGAAGGCAACGACACCGAATGGGGTATCGATCCCGATATAAAGGTAGATATGGCACCCGATGCTCAACAAACCGGTCGCGATGCCATACTCGATTGCGCCATCGAGCATCTCACACATTCATCCTTGTAGACAAGTCGTCCACAACCCTCCTCCCGAGACACCTTTACAAAGCAAAATATTACAACAGCACGATGGGCATACCACCCATCGTGTCTTCTTATATACAGGATGGCTGTGCCTTACAATCCATCCTACACACTACAAAAGTTTCGCTTTTAGTGGGAATGTAAACATAAATGTAAACACAAACATTAGAAATACTACGTAGAAATTACCTAATTTTGCATTAAGATAATTTATAGAGGTAAACCATATACATTAGGTTTACACAACAAAAGTGCTACTCTTTGTCAATATAATATAAAAAGGATTGTATAACCATAGAATGAACGGAAACAATATGAACTACTCTTCTTGGTGCAAATATATCATCATACTCTTCACATCGATACTGGCACACAACACGTGTCAGGCCGAAGAGAATATCTTTCAACAAGCAAGAGAATTACAATGCGACAGAAAATACGATGAAGCTATCGAGGCTTACAAGCAATACCTATCACTCCCTCTAAGCGAGGACAATCTAACCGACCGACAGATATTTCTGTACACCGAAGCATTGGTGCAGCTAATGAATACATATCAAAGCAAAGGCGAACCTGAAGCCTGTATATCCACTTTGAAAGAGGTATTCAAAACATCACCCATTCTACAAAAGCAATGCTTGAGAGATTACCATTCGGTTATGGGCTATGCATTATCTCGCACCGAGAAAATGAAAGAAGCCGAGATATCCATACTCAAAGTATTCACACTTCCGCTTTATCGCCCTACTCCCGAACGTTATTTTCGCGACTATGCCTATGCATCGGCGGTCTTTTACAGCAATCCCGACTATCAAAATGAAGTAATCAATTGGTGCCAAGAGGCAATGGTACAAGCCGCGCAGTGCAAGAACACCTCGGGCAAACAATGGGTATCGGCAATGTTAGGATCGCTATACAAACGCAACGGACACCTCAACAAAGCATTAGAACTATTTGAACAAAGCAAAGAAGAAGCCGAAACCCAAAATGACAGTCTGGGAATACTCAACAGCTTACACGCGTTGATAGACCTCTTTCTCTACTGGGAGACACCTGAATATGCCAATATTTACGCATCAGAAGCTATACGAGTGGAAAGAAGTATAAAAACGAAAAACCCAATGGTCTCGGCACAAACATACATAAACAAAGGACGCGCCTTGCATCAGCTTGGACAGACCGACTCGGTATATCAATACACCGAATACGCTCGACAATTATGCCAATCATTACCCTACAATAGCGGAATGGTTGATGTACACCTTTTACATGGCACCATCTTAACCGAAGCGGGCGGCGACTCCATTCATTCAGGTATCCAAGAGTTACAACAAGTAGCACTACAAGGTACCGACATCAATCGCGCAAAGGCATACCACCAATTGGCTCAAACTTACTTAAAAACAGAAGAGAGCGTGGTTGCCGAAGCTATGCTGGACAGTATGTATCTGCTACTTACTCAGAAAGAAGCTCCCTCATACATTCCCATCGACTACGAACCGATACTAAACCATTATTTCAAAAACAACAATCAAGACAAGATAGAGCAATATACAAGACTAATGCTCAAAGAGCAACAAATATTTAAGGAGAAGAGTCTAAACTTCAACCTTGTTGAAAATATTGTTGACTTAAAAACAGAACAAAAGAGGCAAGAACTTAAGATTTCACAACTCAAACAAGCCAATCAACGCCTTTGGCTTTTATTTAGCATCGCAACCCTGCTGATTACAATTGTGTACATCATCAATCAGAAGAAAAAGCACTCCATACAAATGAAGCAAGCCCATGAGGAACTATCGTCATTGGCTCAACAAATCGATCAACTGAGTTCAAAAGAAGAAATGAGAGCTCAAGAAATCAAGGATTTTATGAAAAGCAAGGACAACCGTCAAGAATTGGAAACACTAACCCCCACGATTCTACAAGCCGAAGGAGAATCAAAGTTTCGCCAATACTTCGAGTTGTTGCACCCGCTGTTTCTTCCTCGTCTTCGAGAAAAAGTGCCTTCTATACCACATAGAGAAGAGCTACTCTCTATGCTTATTGTCCTTAAGCAAGACAACAAACGCATTGCCGAACTATTGGCCATTGCACCCCGAAGCGTATTGATGCTCCGCCACCGCTTCCGTCAAAAGGTTGGTATAACCACCGAAAACTCATTAGAGAACTTTATAGCAGACATACTCGAAGCCAAAAGCGACCTGAATACCGAGACTAGAGAGAACACGCCATTACAAACAGACGAGACACAAAATTAGAAACTAAACAACAGCAATACAAAAGGGAGATACGACTCAATCTTCTTACTATTATTAACAACATCTTCATAAGAGTCGATGAAGAACAAATTATTTATTTTTATGAAAAAAGTATTATTAATGTTGGTTGCCGCAATGGGACTACTCATGAGCAGCTGCGGTATCCACCAAGATGCCACTTCAAACTACAATCAATTGCAAACACAAGTAGTTTTGAATCAAGCCAACTTCGAAGTAGTAGGTACAGCCAAAGGCGAGTGCACACAAGTTTACATCTTCGGTATCGGTGGTATGTCTAAGAAATCGATGAGCGAATCAGCCACAAGCGAAATGCACAAGAATGCAAACCTCCGCGGCTCACAAGCCATCATCAACTCAAACGTTAACTTCAAGTACACTACAATACTGGGTGTTTACACCACAGTAACTGCTACTGCGAATGGTACTATCATCGAATTCAAGAAGTAATATTTGAGATAGCACACACTACAACAGAGGGCGAGCCAAAAAACAAAGTCGGCTCGCCCTCTTTAGATATGTATCAATACGTTGAAGCAAGATATAGCGGCACAAACCACAAAAAGCATGCAATAGATGCTATTCCACTATGCCACCTTCCCCGATACGGCAACAATTGCTACAAAAATGAGCACCACAAATATTGACAGACATATTGCACAGTAAATCAAGCTCGACAACATAGCCTTAGTTATCGAGCGGAACCACGTAGTTTCATATACCACGCGGAATGCAATGGCAAAATAAACACACGAACATATCGCAAACAAAATATTCAATAGCGAGAAGGCCGGTTGTGCAATGAGATACATCAAATACAATACAATGCAAGTCAACTCGACAAATGCGATGTAATGCATCGAAAAGATAAAGTGAGTAAAGAAGCGTGTACTTTTTTTGCGTTGCACTACACGTAGCGCAATGGCTAAGAATGGAGCTGTCAACAATATAATAATGGGAAAATATTCAACCGCCATTGCCGACAACTGATCCCAAACGAGCAGAAACAAAGCCAAGTCCTCGGCAGCGTGACTTTCAGGGACGTTAAATCGATAATACCCATCTTCACCTCGTCTAATAATACTATCCTCAATCAACACATGCGGGACAACGGCAACCCATTGTTCT
>JAFZDG010000085.1 GCA_017561285.1 Bacteroidaceae bacterium | reverse complement strand
GTATAGGTATAGAAACCCGGTGCAAGCGGCTCGCTCTTATAATACCAATGGCCACTATCATCGGCACTCATAGCCACCGGCGAGGAGAGCCAATCGGCACACAACAGCACCTCTTGCGCATGGGGCATTACGACCTCCACTTCAACCATATTTTCAAGCACACGTGGTGACAACAAACTTTCGGCTTCGGCACGACACACTATCTGCGCGCACCACACAGCGAGCCACAACAATGCAGCCCTATATACATTCATCTTACTCATCGCGCTTGGTTTCTTCATAATCGACATACTCAATATCATCTTGTGAGGGTGTGTGAGAAGTTTCACTCACCTCGGGCACAATAATAGAATCGGCTTGTAAATGCTTATTAATACGGCGTAAAGCCTCTTTGTGCATAAAATAGCACAATACAATACATAGTACGATCGATAGCAATCCTAAAAATATAGGCACAACCTCAACTACCATCAACAACGCATCGTACAAGCCATGCAACAAGATGGGTACAAACAAAGCCATTATCCAATAGAACACCCGTTTGCGAGGAGAGAATTGAGCCAATGAATAATAGTAGCCCATTAACACTGCATCAATATAATGCCCCGGAACAGTTAGCACTGCACGCGCCGTTCCCACAATGGCCCATCTATCATAATTGCTGACCATATACAAAAGATTTTCGGCCGTAGCAAAGCCCAATCCTATCATAACGGCATATACAATACCATCGAAATGCTCATCGAAATATTTATTCTTGCGCAATAGCAGCCACAACATCAGCAACTTAGACATCTCCTCCGGAATAGCAGCCTCCCAAAAGGCTCTATTGATCATATCGCCGACAGTAGCATCACCGACATAAATAAATAGTTCTATTACTTTACTAAAAGCATAAGCAACAAAGAGTGATAACACACCATAGAAAAACGCCTTTACAAGTTGACCGGGAGGCTCGGGTTGCTTTTTATCCTTACCAACAATAAAAAAAATAAGCAATACAGCCGGCACAATAGCCAACAACACAGAAAACAATCCGTAAATCATAGCACCTATATTATATGTGTGAATAAACTACGACAAAAATACGAATATAGGAAGACAATGCAAAGAAATAAGGTAATAACATCAAAACGAAGAGCAATATTTTAGATAAACAGAAAAAAATTATGTAATTTTACACGCTCTATTGCGACAAAGCAACGAGCAAACAACCGCAAAACAAACGAAAAAACAAACGAAAAAACACAAAAAACAAACTGACTATGTTTAACGAAGACAACTACGAAACCAGCCGTCGCGGCTGTATAGAGGTAATATGTGGCTCGATGTTCTCGGGCAAAACCGAAGAGCTAATACGCCGTCTTAAACGAGCCAAAATAGCACGTCAAAAAGTAGAGATTTTCAAGCCGGCAGTAGATAAACGCTACTCGGACGATGAAGTAGTGTCGCACGACAGCAATGCCATACACTCTACCCCGGTAGATAATTCGCATAGCATACTGCTTATGACCGACGACGTAGATGTAGTGGGTATAGACGAAGCACAATTCTTTGACGATGGCTTGGTAGAGGTGTGTACAGAGTTGTCCGATCGTGGCATACGGGTTATCGTAGCCGGCCTCGACACAGACTATCGCCGCATACCATTCGGCCCCATGCCCGCCCTACTCTCTCTTGCCGATGACGTGAGCAAAGTACATGCCATATGCGTAGAGTGTGGCCATACAGCCAACTACTCATACCGCCTTGTAGAAAGCGACCGCCGCGTGCTCTTAGGTGAGAAAAACGAATACCAACCCTTGTGCCGCAAATGCTACTTGCGCCGTATGCGCGAAAAAGGCGAGTTATAAAAAGAGAATAAGCTCTCCACTCTACGACAAAAACTATTGGCAAACGACAATGTTATAACCATATGGAAAATCATTTCGACAAACCTTTTACATTCGACCGCGTTGCCCGAATTGTCTTCAGCATCATTATTATAGCAGTAGTACTACTCTTTATCAACAGTATCAAGAGCGTACTGCTGCCATTCTTGGTAGCTTGGCTTATAGCCTATATAATCAACCCCGTTGTAGAGTGGAATCAACGCATATTGCGCATGCAGAAACGCACACCCGCCATATTCATCACATTCGGCGAGATAGCTGTTGCCCTTACGCTCATAGGACTCATCGTTATTCCGATGATTATCCACGAAACCAGGCATCTGTATGAGCTTGTAAGCCTATACGTACAATCGAGCAACACAATACCCCTCATACCTGCATCGGTGCAAGATTTTCTGCGACAATACATCACAAGCGAACGCATAGGAGCACTACTCAGCCCCCAAGAGTGGATAAAACTCGGACAAGACCTACTCACACAAATAGGCAAAATAGTATCGACATCGGTGCATGGACTGGCCACATTTATAAGCTGGGCCATCGTATTGCTATATATATTTTTCATCCTACAAGATTACGAAGCAGTCATCAATCTGTTTGGTCGTCTCATTCCACATCGTTATCGCCCCATCGCCAACAAAATAGGACGAGACGTAAAAGAGAGTATGAATCGCTACTTTCGCGGACAAGCTCTCATTGCAGCACTCAACGGATTACTACATTGCATAGGATTCCTTATCATAGGACTGCCTATGGCCATCCCCTTAGGCATACTCGTGGGAGTGCTCAACCTTATACCCTATATGCAAATACTCAGTTACATACCGGCACTCTTCCTTTGCATCATAGGCGCAGCCGATGGCGGAAGCAGTTTCTGGGTATTAGGCGGACTAACCATAGCCGTATTTGTCATAGCACAAATCATACAAGAAGCATTCCTCACCCCACGCATCATGGGCAACGCCACCGGACTCAACCCCGCCGTCATCCTGCTATCGCTCTCCATTTGGGGATCTTTACTCGGATTTGCCGGACTTATTATTGCCCTACCCCTCACATCTTTACTGCTCGCATATTACCAACGATATATAATAGGCGAAAAAAGCGAACAAAATAAATAAAATACAAATACCAGTATTACAACCGATTAGCAACACGTTAACATTTGTTAGTAAATTTTCTTTCAATAATATTTGGTGAATACAAATAAAACCCATACCTTTGCATCGCTTTCAAGGAAAAGCACTAATGATGATTCGCTAGCTCAGCAGGTAGAGCACAACACTTTTAATGTTGGGGTCCTGGGTTCGAGCCCCAGGCGGATCACAGAAAAAGCCACTCATCGAGTGGCTTTTTTCGTATATATACACCCTCCTCATTCTTAAAATCTAATTTTTTTCACATTTCCTACAAACGGCTCAGTAGAAAATACACTTCGTTTGAACGAAAATCTTTATATTTGCAAAAATGAGCAAATATATACCATAAAATCATTTTGATATGAACAGAGATGTATTAATAAGCGATGAGCAACAAAGATGGCGCGATATTATAGCTATGATTGAGGTTGAGGGTGGTACATTCAATATGGGCAATCCTGAGCCGCATGATGAGGCAAGTATGCAGGAGGCTCCCGTACACCAAGTAACTCTCTCGTCCTACAAGATAGGCAAGTTCCCCATTACTCAGGCGCAATGGAGAGCTGTAATGGGTACAAATCCCTCTTACTACCAAGAAAACTCCGACAACTGTCCTGTTGAGAATATTTCGTGGCAAGATGCTGTACTATTCTGTAAGGAGTATTCCAAACTTACCGGTATAGAATATCGCTTACCTACAGAGGCCGAATGGGAGTTTGCCGCTCGTGGTGGCAACAAGTCATGCGGCTACTTGTATAGTGGTAGCAATAACGTCGAGGAGGTGGCTTGCTATGGCTCAAACAGCCACAGCAAAACAGCACCTGTGGGTGAGAAGATGCCCAACGAGTTGGGTATATACGACATGAGCGGCAATGTAGATGAGTGGTGTAGCGACTTTTGGCAAGCCGAATATTCACCCGAAGCCCAAACCAACCCCAAAGGGCCTAAAAAGGGAACAAAGCGAGTGCTACGCGGTGGCAACTGGGCCTTTAACGACACATCGTGCAGGGTGTATCGTCGCAATGCGGAGGACCCTGCAAAACGAAGTCGATTTAACGGCTTGCGCATAGTCACCACAAAGTAAGTCTATTTCGATAGACTCAAAACTGGTTATTGCTTGCTGCTATATACGAATCTTTGAAGCCCATGAAGTAGAGTACGCCATCAATTCCTATTGTCGATATGCTTTGCTTGGCATCGGCTTTCACTTTCGGTTTGGCGTGGTATGCAATACCCAGTCCGGCAATTGATAGCATAGGTAGGTCATTGGCGCCATCACCTACGGCTATTGTTTGTGCAATATCTACATTCTCTACTTGGGCTATCAATCTTAACAACTCGGCTTTGCGTTTTCCATCTACAATATCGCCTAAGTATCGTCCTGTGAGTTTTCCATCTTCTACCTCCAGGTCGTTGGCATAGACATAATCGATACCAAATTTATGCTTCAGATAATTACCAAAGTATGTAAAGCCGCCCGACAAAATTGAGATTTTATAGCCGGTACTTTTGAGAACAGTCATCAGTCGCTCGATACCTTCCGACATAGGCAGATTCTCGGCTATCTCGCGCATTACACTCACATCCAAGCCCTTGAGCAGTGCAACTCGTTGCTCGAAACTCTCTTTGAAATCTATCTCGCCACGCATAGCTGCTTCGGTAATAGCTTTCACCTCATCTCCTACTCCGGCTTTGATAGCCAATTCGTCAATCACTTCGGTTTCGATGAGTGTCGAATCCATATCGAAACAGATGAGTCGGCGGCTACGGCGGAAGATTGTATCTTCTTGCATAGACACATCAAAATCGAGGGTACAAGAGAGTTCCATCAACTCCTTTTGCATCATAGCTTTGTCGGCCGGCGTACCTCGCACCGAAAATTCTATACAAGATTTGTCCATCGCTTCCTCGCCTTCGTGCAAGGGCATACGGCCTGTAAGACGTTGTATGGCATCGATATTAAGACCTTGATGTGCCACAACTCTGGTTACGGCGGCTATTTGCTTGGCAGTTATCCTGCGACCTAAGATGGTTATAATCCAACGGTGCTTACCCGAAAGAGCCACCCAATTGTTATAGGCTTCGAATGTAACGGGCGTAAAGCGTATCGAGACATTCATTTCACCTGCTTTGAAGAGCAACTCCTTCATAATCGAACCACTCTTTTCGCTCGTAGTCTTAAAGAGAATACCCAGCGAGAGGGTATTGTGAATATCAGACTGGCCTATATCAAGAATCGATGCATCGTGTCGGCCAAGTATCTCGGTAAGAACAGAAGTCAAACCCGGACGATCCTCTCCTGTTATATTGATAAGAATCAATTCAAAATTGTGCTGTTCCATAGTTACATATTTAGAGCCATAAATTTTCTACAAAGATAGTGATAAACGAGCGAGAAATGCAACACACCCTTTGACATTTCACTCATTTGTCATATCTTTGAAATAAATCTCGAAGATATATTTCACTCGCTGTGAAAAATATTGAAGTAAACTTCATATTTCTCGCTCGTTTTCGTTATCTTTGTAAAAATTTTAAAAATCAATAACAAATGACAGACATACCCAAATGCCCCAAGTGTGGTGGCGAAAACACCTATTTCGACGGCTCACTCTATGTTTGCCCCGATTGTGCTCACGAGTTTAACCCCGGCGATGAAGCCGAAGAGGGCAACGATGTGGCACGCGACAGCAATGGCGCCGAACTCTTTGATGGCGATGCAGTTACCGTAATAAAAGACCTTAAGGTAAAAGGCTCTTCTATGGTAATAAAACGTGGTACCAAAGTAAAAAGCATACGCCTCACCGAAAACCCCGAAGAGGTCGATTGCAAAATAGATGGCAGCAGCATTGTTCTTAAGACCTGCTTCCTGAAAAAATAAAGCCTTACGCATAAAAGAACTCCGAAAAGAGTTCTTTTTTTGTTCTTAAATCGAATAAATATACAAGTTGGAAAAATTAACACGAAATAGCTAACATCATTCGTTTATTTCGTCTGTTTGTCGTATCTTTGCAATCGTTCTATAAAAGAGGATTAACCTTAATACAAACATATCAAACAATGAACACACCCAACAACGAATCTCCGGTAAAAATACCGGCATTATGGATTTCGCTTATCCCACTATTAGTTCTCGGTCTTTTACTCATTTTAGTACTTAAAGCTTACGGTACCGATGCACTGGGTGGCGGCATACAAATAGCCCTATTGGTATCATCGGCCGTATGTGTAGCCCTCTCGACATTGGTATGTAAAACCCGATGGGAGATACTCGAAGATGGTATTATAGAGAATATCAAATCGTCGGCTGTAGCCATTATCATTCTACTTATGATTGGTGCAATTACCGGCACTTGGATGCTTAGCGGTGTAGTACCTACCCTCATTTGTTACGGATTAGACATTCTCAGTCCATCGTGGTTTCTATGCGCAAGTTGTATTATTTGCAGCGTAGTTTCACTGATGACAGGTAGCTCGTGGACCACTATTGCCACCATCGGAGTTGCTTTGATGGGTATAGGTCACGCTTTGGGATTTTCGGAGGGTTGGATTGCCGGTGCCGTTATATCGGGAGCCTACTTCGGTGACAAATTTTCACCCCTATCCGACACCAATGTATTGGCCACCTCTACGACCGAAGTACCTCTATTTGAGCATATCAAATATATGAGCTACACAACCTTCCCCACCATTGGCATTACCCTCATCATCTTCCTCATAGCAAGTCTCAGCCACACATCGGGTATGACCAATGACACAGAGATTTACAGCAATGCTTTACACTCAGCATTCAACATATCGCCCTGGCTGCTTATCGTACCTTTGCTCACCGGCATTATGATTTACCTACGCCTACCGGCACTTATCACACTCTTTATGGCAACACTATTTGCAGTCATAGCAATGGTCATAGCACAACCCCAGCTACTCACCACCATAGCTGGAGAAGCCGGCGCCGAAGGCTTCTGGCCCGCCCTACGCGGAGTCTTCACAGCTTGTTACGGTTCGGCCAATATCGAAACCGGAGTACCTGCCGTAAACGAGCTTGTAGCCACCAGAGGTATGGGTGGTATGATGGATACTATTTGGCTCATTCTCTGCGCTATGTGCTTTGGCGGTGTAATGACAGGAAGCCGTATGCTCGATTCACTCACGCAACTATTTTTGCGCTTTGTTCACCGCACCACATCGGCCGTTGCAGCCACTGTCGGAGCCGGTATTTTGTTCAACACCACCACATCCGACCAATACATTTCGATTATACTTTCGAGCCGACTTTTTAAAGGCGTATATCAAGAATTGGGATTGGAAGGTCGCTTACTGAGCCGCTCGGTTGTTGACTCTTCGACCGTAACATCTGTACTTATTCCTTGGAACTCGTGCGGTATGGTACAATCTACCGTATTGGGGGTTGCTACCATCACTTACCTGCCCTATTGCTTCTTCAATTACCTCACACCACTCATTACGATTTTAGTAGCTGCCATAGGTTTCAAGATTTATAAATCGACTCCCAAGAAAGTATAAAACAGATTTATCTATCACATCTCATCGAGGAGAGCAAACGACTGCTTTCCTCGATTTTTTTTCAACATACTACAGCTATTCCCACGCATTCCGTCCCATATTTTTTGACTTAATTCAAAAAATTGCTCATTATTTAAAAAAGAGCGTAAATAAACCGCCACATAGATGGCTTACAACGAAAATTTTCGTTATATTTGCCCAATAAAAGAAAACAAACTAAATAACATATATCTCGATGAAGAAACAAGTAACACTCGAAGAGGCCGTTGCACAGATCAAGGACGGTATGACAATTATGGTGGGCGGTTTTTTGGCCGTTGGTGCACCTACACAAATCGTTGATGCTCTTGTAGAGAAGGGCGTAAAAGATTTGACACTAATTTGCAACGACACAGCTTTCCCCGATCAATCTATCGGCAAGCTTATCGTTAATCGCCAAGTAAAAAAACTCTATGTATCGCACATCGGTACCAATCCCGAAACTTCAAACCAAATGAATGCCGGTGAGTTGGATGTAGAATTCTGTCCCCAAGGCACATTGGCCGAGCGCATCAGAGCCAAAGGTGCAGGTTTGGGTGGCGTACTCACAGCAACCGGTCTTGGCACAATCATAGCCGAAGGTAAAGAGGTTATAACAGTAGATGGCAAAGAGTACTTGCTCGAGAAGCCCCTTGGTGCCGATGTCGCAATCATTGGCGCATCGATTGCCGATGAAGCCGGTAATCTCATCTACAAAGGCACAACTCAAAACTTCAACCCCCTTATGGCCACAGCAGCCGACATCGTTATTGCCGAGGCCGAAGAGGTAGTTGCAACAGGCACATTAGCACCCGAAACAATACACACCTCGGGCGTATATGTAGACTACTTGTACAAGAAGCAATAAAACAACCCGAAAGAAAAGAAATATAAACAACTAAAAACCCTAAATACTATGGCAAACAAATCAATTATCAGACTTCGTATGAGCAGCCATGATGCTCACTATGGTGGCAACCTTGTTGATGGTGCAAGAATGCTCCAACTCTTTGGCGACGTAGCAACAGAACTTCTCATCCAACGCGATGGTGACGAAGGTCTTTTCAAAGCATACGACAACATAGAGTTTATGGCACCCGTATATGCCGGTGACTATATCGAAGCCGAAGGCGAAATCGTATCGGAAGGTAACACTTCACGTAAGATGGTGTTTGAAGCTCGCAAAGTAATCGTTCCCCGCCCCGACATTTCACCCTCAGCATGCGACGTTCTCGAAGAGCCTATCGTAGTATGTAGAGCAAGCGGCACATGCGTGACTCCTAAAAATTGCCAAAGAAAATAATAGACAATAACAAGTTATGGAGAAACTTATAATCACAGCCGCTATTTGCGGTGCAGAAGTAACCAAAGAACAAAATCCCGCAGTACCCTACACCGTAGAAGAGATTGTACGCGAGGCAAAATCGGCCGTTGATGCCGGTGCAGCGATTGTACACTTGCACGTACGCGAAGACGATGGCACACCTACACAAAGCAAAGCCCGCTTCAAAGAGTGTATCGATGCCATCTACGAGGTATGCCCCGATGTTATCATCATTCCCTCAACAGGTGGTGCAGTGGGTATGAGTGCCGAAGAGCGTTTGCAACCCACCGAGTTGTTCCCCGAGATGGCAACACTCGACTGCGGTACTTGCAACTTTGGTGATGAGGTGTTTGAGAACACAATGCCTATGATGCGCGACTTTGGTAAGAGAATGATTGAGAACAACATCAAGCCCGAGTACGAATGCTTTGAAATGGGCCATCTCGACACCGTATTGAAAATGGCACAAAAAGGTCAAGTACCCGGCGCTCCTATGCAATTCAACTTCGTATTAGGCGTTCCCGGTTGTACCCCCGCCACTGTTCAAAATCTGGCATGGTTGGTAAACTCAATTCCTGCAGGTTCTACATGGACAGCAACCGGTATCGGTCGTCACGCATTCACATTGGCTGCACATGCCATT
>JAFZDG010000084.1 GCA_017561285.1 Bacteroidaceae bacterium | reverse complement strand
GCACTGAAAAGAGAAGAAACACCCTTTATTGACACGCTTCGAGCGTTAAGAAACAATAAAAATGTTAAATCTTCACCTTTTAGAATGCACCCTTAAAGGTTATGACCATATTTCTGACTTATTACTCGCAAAATATTGAGTAATAACTGGTTGTAAATACTATAAATGTACCTCACTTAAGAAAATAGTTGTTTCACCAGATAATCCAATATTTTATGTTAGGGATGGTGTGTTGTATGAGAGAATAAATGATCATCAGACAATATTGAAGTATGTTACAACTGCATGCAGTAAAAAGAGATTGGATGAGAATGTTAAGATAATTGCAGAATATGCGTTTCCAGATGCAAAAGGATTGGAAATTGTTGTTTTGGATGGTGTAACGAAAATTGAGCGTTATGCATTTTATCATCATGAGTCTTGTTGTTGTTCTACAATTAAGGAAATACATTGTCGTACAAAGGAGGAGATAGAAAAGATGGATATATCGGAAAATGCATTCAATGACCAGCAGTATAATAATTGCGTGCTATATGTGCCATCGGGAACTCGTTGGAGTTATCGACATCATCCAGTATGGGGCAAGTTTAAGAATATAGAGATTGAGAAACTGTAGAAGCGAGTATCAAAAGCTCATTAACATAGGTGTGTGATGATTTATCATGCACCTTTTTTTGTGGTATTTAGGATGTAAGCAGAGTTGCGATAAGTGCAAAAAAAAATTGATTGTCTCCCGACAACCAATCTTTGTTAACCTTAATTCTAATACCATGAAAAACACGTGTGCAAAGGTAGGGCTTTTTTTCTAATTGTCAATAGTTGAAAGTGGAAAAAGTTATCTATTTAACACTATTTTGCATATATGCGTACTGTTTTCTGTACTTTATAGCGTTTGGGGGCGTTTTAATTTCTCGGTTGCCCTATTTTTTTATCACCATTTCGCAATGGGCGCAGTCGAAGTGTAGTTGCAAATCGACATTGCCATGTCGCAGCGTAAGAGGTGCTACGAGATTTTTGCCTTGAGGTGTTTTGAGGCAGGCTCCAAGATAGTGTCGTATGCAGTGACGAGTACGCATCAGTTCACTGTTGTCGGGGTGCGACAACTCAAATGCCGGAGCTGTGGTTTCAACGCCATGATTTTGATAGAATTTTTTAGCCAGATGGTTGGCAATGTTGGCGCGGTAGTCGACACTTGCAGTGTGCCATTGAGGCTGCCCAACAGGATGCTTGCGGCGGTCTGTACGGTATGCAAGGCGGCGTGCGCGGTCGAACCACTCGATGGCTTCTCTTCGCCAGGTAGAGAGTAGCGAGGGCTGTATGAAATAGTCGTGTTGCAAGTCTATGTTGATGTGTGCAGCTCGGTAGGGTGTGTTGCCCAGCTTGCTCAACTCTTGGACTTGGCGTTGGGCCTGCGGTGTGCGGCTGAGGCTCTTTTCGGCATTGCAGCGGTGGGTAATTTGTGTTGTGCCATCGCTTATGGTAAGGGTAAAGCCTTCGGGCTGCTCGCCAAGTGTCATCTCTACCTCTATGTAGCGTTGGGCAGTGGGGCGTTGCAAGGCTGTGTCGAATATCTGGTCGCTATTGCGATAGATGGTTGCTCCTCGTGTGATGTTTTGTGCTGTTGCTGTGTGAATGATTTTTCCTTCGGCGCGATTGACGCGGAAACCATAAAAGTTGCCGTCGTTGTCGATGTAGCACAATCCATCGCCGTTGTGAAGTTCTATATTGCCGTTGTATCTAAATGTGCGATTGTTGATAACGGCTTGTATTTTGCCCACATATTCGCCCATTGACTTGGGTGAGTGAGGTTGTATGATAGCCTCTTTGCTGCGTCCATCGAGAAAATAGTGTGTAAATCCGCGATTGAAACTTTTGTTGGGGTTGGGCGTAAAGTTGATGGTCGATACTCCGTTTGATGCGCGATACAGTTCATCGCTGCGGCGGGCAATAATTTGGTCTAATTGTTGGCGGTAGTATGCCGTAATATTTTTTACGTAGCTAATATCTTTGAGGCGACCTTCGATTTTGAAAGAGGATGCACCGGCATCAATCAACTCTTCGAGACGGCTGCTTTGGTTGAGGTCTTTGAGCGAGAGCAGGTGTTTGTTATCGGCAATACATTTGCCGTTGCCATCGATGAGGCTGTATGACAGACGGCAACATTGGGCGCATTCGCCTCGGTTGGCACTGCGATTGTTGAGTGCGGCACTCAGGTAGCATTGTCCGCTGTAGCTCACGCAAAGTGCGCCATGCACAAAGACCTCGAGCGGTACTTGGGTGTGCTGTGCAATGTTGCGTATGTCATCGAGTGATAATTCGCGAGCCAAAACGACCTGCGAAAATCCGGCATCGGCCAGGAACTGCACTTTCTCGGCAGTGCGATTGTCGCATTGTGTGCTTGCGTGCAGCGCAATAGGGGGCAAATCGAGTTGCAACAGAGCCATATCTTGCACGATGAGAGCATCGACACCGGCGTGATACAACTCGTAGATGATGCGGCGAGCATCTTCCAACTCATCGTTGTAGAGTATGGTGTTGAGTGCTACATATACGCGGGCATTGTAGGTGTGTGCAAAGTTGCAAAGGCGTTCTATGTCGCTTGTGGTACAGCCGGCGGCTGCACGCGCACCGTAGCGCGGAGCACCTATATATACTGCATCGGCACCATGTAGGATGGCTTCGATGCCGGTTTCGGCATTTTTGGCCGGGGCCAATAGTTCTATTGCGCGTCGTTGTTTCATCTTACAAAATGGGGTGGTGTTGTCAACCTGTAGTTATGCCGGCTCTATGGGCATAGTACTATGTTATTTGCGTTTGTTGGTCTTGGTGCCGGCCGGTCGGGTTGTTTTGGTTGCTTTGGCAGGCGATGTTGTTTTCTTGGCAGCCGCTTGTGTTCGGCTGTTGCGCACAGCTCCGCGTTGTCCGGCTCGCTTGGTGGGTTGCTCTTCATTTGTCTCGGTATTGCGAGGGGGGCCCCAACGGTGTTTCTTGGGGCGTGCTTCACGAGGAACATAAGCCAGGTGTTCGCCGTCAATGCGCACGTTGTCGTTGTCGGTTACTTTGTCTCCGGGGGTTGCAAGGCGATTGTTGATGGTAACACGCTCGTCTTCTATGAGTTTGTCGGCTTCACGACGTGAGCAGAACCCATAGTCGCTGATGTACTTGTTGATGCGTACGCCTTCGTTATTTTTCTTTTCCATATGGTTGTATTGTTATCCCAACTCAATTTGTCGGGCTGTAATGGTGTCTTGTAGAAAGAGTGTAGCAGTCTCGGTGAATTTTTCGCTCGACTCGGTTGTGAGGAATGTGCATCGGCCGTTGCGTGAGCATCGTTGCTCCATTTCGGGGTGTCGTTGTAGGTAGTCTTTGAGACTTTCGGCTACAAGAGTACCTTGCGACAGTATCTCTATGTGCTGAGGCAGATGCTTGCGAATGAGCGAGTGCAGCAGCGGGTAGTGTGTGCAACCCAGTATTACTGTGTCTATGAGCGCATTTTGCGCCATCAGTTCATCGATATATTTTTTGACAAAAAAGTCGGTTCCGGCATTGTCGGTCTCCTTGTTCTCAATGAGAGGTACCCACATAGGACACGCCTGTCCGTAAACGGTGTATTGGGGATAAAGTTTTGCAACTTCGGCTGTGTATGACTGAGAATTGATGGTGCCGGGAGTGCCCAGAAGACCTATTTGACCATTGCGGGTAACGTTGTTGAGTATCTCTACGGTAGGTCTGATAACGCCCAACACGCGGCGATGGGGATCGATGAGAGGCAGGTCGTTCTGCTGTATGGTGCGTAGAGCTTTGGCCGATGCTGTGTTGCAAGCCAATATAACGAGTTGGCAGCCTTGGTCGAAGAGGTATTGTACGGCTTCGAGGGTAAAGCGATATACAATCTCAAAGGAGCGAGTTCCGTATGGAGCACGAGCATTGTCGCCCAAGTATATGTAGTCATATTGGGGGAGTGCTTTTCGTATCTCCGATAGGATGGTGAGACCGCCGTATCCCGAGTCGAAAATGCCTATAGGTGCTTTGTGTTGGTAATCTTGCGACATAGTGTTTATTTGTCAAAAAAAGCTGTATCGGGGATTATAAAGCCCGACACAGCCTTTATGGGTTTCTATACGTTGTCGGGATAATCCCGTTGTTGGCGTATCTTATTGTATGCCCAATTTGGCTTTTACAAGAGGTGTAACGTCTTCGTTACCTACGCCTTTGTAGTAAGCAGCATTGGCATCGAAGATGTATGTGAAACCATTCTCGCTACCTACAGCGTTGATGGCATCCATCAATTTTTGTTGGATGGGAATGAAAAGCTCTTCTTGTTTTTTGGCGAGGTCTTGCTCTACAACTTGACGGAAACTTTGAATGCGTTGATCCATTGCTTGAAGCTCTTCATAGCGGCGCATTTTGATAGTTTCGGGTACAGTGTCGCCCATAGCTTGTACTTCTTGGTATTTCTTTTGGAAGTCCTCTTGAAGTTTCACAAATTCGTCCTCATAACGTTTTGTGAGGTCTTGAAGTTGTTGTTCTGCAGCAGCACGCTCGGGCATAGCTGTTAATACTTCACCGGTGTTGATTGTACCGAATTTCAAAGTTTGTGCTACCATTGTGAGAGGCAAGCAGCACAAGATGGCAATAATTAGTTTCTTAAACATGATATTTCTTTTTTAGATTTATATTCTTGTTATTACGTTTCGGTTGGCAAATTTACGCATATTATTTGGAATATCCCAATTTTGCCAATACATCATTGCTTATATCGGCTTTGGGCGATGCAAAGATAATCTCGGTCGATGATGCGCGGTCTATTACCATCATATAACCTCGTTCTTCGGCGAGTTTTTTAACAGCGTTGTATATGTCGTCCTGAATGGGTTTCATAAGGCTTTCGCGCTTTTTGTACAATTCGCCTTCGGGGCCGAAGTATTTGCGGCGCAATTCCATTACCTCTTGTTCTTTGGCTTTCACTTCATCGGCGCGTTGTTGTTTCATCTCATCGGTGAGAAAAACCATATCGGCTTGGTAGTTTTTGAATAGTGTCTCGGCCTCTTTGGTAAGGTCATCGCACTCCTTTTGCCAGCGTTTGGCTACTTGATTGAGTTGCTCATTGGCCATTTCGTAGGCAGGAATGTTTTTGAGGATATATTCCATATCGATGAGGGCATACTTTTGTGCCGATGCACTTGCGATACCAAGTATCATTGCGCTGAGGATAACAAAAAACTTTTTCATATTCGTGTTTTTTTCTTGGTTATACATATTTTCTTTTGCCTTTTGACTCGGTTTGCTCGTAAAAGTTAAAACGGAGAGTGGCAAAAATGATATATTTAGAGTTGTTTTTTAACACTATTAACAAAATCTATCTTGCACATTAGAACTCTTGGCCCAGTACAAAGTGGAAGTGACTGCCACCTCTGTTGCCAAATACATTGTCAAATCCGTATGCCCAGTCAATACCCAACATACCAATCATAGGCAAGAAGATGCGTACACCGGCACCGGCCGAACGTTTTATCGAGAAGGGATTGAAGTCGGCTATGTCTTGCCATGCATTACCGGCCTCAACAAATGCAAGTCCGTAGATGGTTGTTGAGGGTTGGAGCAAGAATGGGAAGTGTAGCTCGAGTGCCAAGCGTGTGTATGCATAGCCTTCGTATCCCCAGGGTGTGAATGCGCCATTGTCGTAACCGCGCAAACCAATGGTCTCGGTAGCGTAGGTGTACGAACCTGTCATACCGTCACCACCAACGTAGAAGGTCTCGAAGGGCGATTTTTTATAGGGGTTGTAGCTACCCAATATACCAAAGTCGGCACGAGTCATCAACACAAGGGTGTATTGATTGTCGGGATTGGTAAGGGGAGTGTATGTGCGGCTCTTGAACTTGATTTTGTAATACTCAATCCAACGATACATCTCTTGCTTGGCCTTTTGAGTGGGTTGTTGCGAGAGTGTTTTGTAGTCTTTTCCATCCCAGGCTGAGTAGGGTGGTGTGAGTTGTACCGATAGTGAGAATTGAGAGCCTCGGCGGGTGTAGATGGGATTGTCGAGCGATGAGCGTGCCAAAGTTGCTCCCAATGTGATGCTATGCGATGTACCTGTATTCATATAATATAGGTAGTCCCAATTTTTGAGTATATAAGCTTGGTATCCCAAATCGACCATAAATGTGAAATAGTCATCGGGCCATGAGAGGCGTTTACCAAACGAGAAATTCACTCCTGCCATTTGCAGTGACTTTGATGGGTCATAGGCATTCATCAATTGTGATTGGTAGTATGATTGGTCGTAGTAACTATAGCCATAGTTGTATCCGCCATAGAGGTAGGGATTGTAGTAGTTGTTGTTGTAGTACGAACTCTCAATACCTGTTTGCATACTGTAATATGCCGATACCGAGAACTGATTGGGACGCTTGCCACCAAACCAGGGATCGACAAATGAGATGCTATAGGCTTGATAATAGCGGGCATTGGTTTGAGCGCTGATGGTAAATGTCTGTCCATCGCCTTGCGGAATAATACCTTTATAGCTTTGGGGGTTGAAGAGGTTGCGCATAGAGAAGTTGGTAAACTTCAAGCTCAATTTACCTATTACACCGGTCTGTCCCCATCCAACCGACAATTCAACCTGGTCGTTCGATTTTGATGTGAGGTTCATCTCTATATCTACTGTACCATTGTCGGGATTGGGTTTGGGTTGTATATCCATTGTTTCGGGATCGAAGTGACCTGTTTGTGCAATTTCGCGAGCCGAGCGAACGAGGTCGGTCTTGTTGAACAACTCGCCGGGTTTGGTGCGCAATTCACGCCGTATCACGTGTTCGTACAATCGGTCGTTACCATTGATAATGACTTTGTTGATACGAGCCTGCGGGCCTTCTACAATCGACATCTCAAGGTCTATAGAGTCGTTTTCTATATTCGACTCAATAGGCAACAGTCGGAAGAATAGGTAGCCCTTATCGAGGTATAAGTTCGACACCGCATCATCATCTTCATTGATGCGCTTATTGAGCAGTTTCTGGTTGTAAACATCGCCGGGTTGCATACCCAGGAATTGTGACAATGTTTCGCTGGTATATACGGTGTTACCTATCCAGCGTATGTCGCGTATGTGATATTTGTTGCCCTCTTCGATAGAGATGTAGAGGTCAACTTTGTTTTTGTCATAAGGAACAATACTGTCGCACACAACGATGGCATCGCGATAACCTTTTTCGTTGTATTTCTCGGTGAGCACTTGGAGGTCGCTTTCGAAGTCGGCTTCAACAAATTTCTTTTGTTTGAAAAGGGTGAAGAAATAGTCGCGTTCGCTGGTCTTCTTCATAGCCCACTTCAAGTCGAAGTCTGAGAGTACATTGTTGCCGTTGAAGTAGATTTTATGTACTTTCATCTTCTCGTTTTTGTTGATGTTGATATCAACAATTACCTCGTTTTTGCGAGAGAGGTCTTCGTGTTGAGTAAATTGAACCTCGGCATTGTTAAAACCTTTCTCATCGAAGTACTTTTTGATAATCATTTCGGCTCGGTCGATGATGTTGGGCGTGATTTGTTGTCCTTTGGCGAGTCCCAGGCGCGATTCGAGGTCTTCTATTTCGGTCTTTTTTACACCATAATAGTTTATTTGCGAGATGCGGGGTTGTGGTGTCAATCGCAACTCCAACCATGCTTTATCGCCATAAATCTTGGTCAAGACAATTTCAATGTCGGAGAACAATCCTTGTCGCCAGAAACGTTTGGCTGCATTGGTAATGGCATCGCCGGGAATCTGTATGCGTTGTCCTAACGAAAGACCTGAGTAGCCAATGATGATGTAGTCTTCGTAATTGTCGGCACCTATTACGTCTATACCTGCTATCTCGTAGGTTTTAGGGTTCTCGGTATATATAACAGTGGGATTGTATATGGTGTCGTTGCTTAGGCTTTGAGCCAAGCCACGTTGTGCCATACACAATAGTGCCGATAGTAGTAGAACGAGTATTTTTGTTTGATGTGACATATTTTTTATTGTATATCTTATACTTGGTCGTTGGATTGAACTTGTTCGCTGGTTTTGCCGTATCGGCGTTCGCGATTTTGGAAGTCGATAATGGCTTTGCAAAGGCTCTCTTTGTTAAAGTCGGGCCAATATTCATCGGTAAAATAGAACTCCGCATAAGAGAGTTGCCATAAGAGGAAGTTGCTGATGCGTTGTTCTCCACCGGTGCGAATAAGTAAGTCGGGATCGGAGAGTTGGGCTGTGGTAAGACGTGATGCAAACATCTTATCGTCTATCTCTTCGGGTTTTATAATACCTTGAGCCGCCTCTTGTGCCAATTGTTGGGCTGCATGGGTAATCTCCCATCGAGCCGAATAGCTGAGCGCCAGATTGAGCGTAATGCGAGTGCCGGCAGCAGTATCTTCGATGCATTTTTGCAATCGTTGTTGTACCTCCAACGGCATTCGCGATGTGTCACCGATAACACTCAGTCGCACACCGTTTTCTATCATTCCGGGAGTTTCTCTCTCAATACCATATACAACCAATGCCATCAAAGCATCAACCTCGGCTTGAGGCCTGTTCCAATTTTCGGTAGAGAAGGCATATAGCGTAAGGCATTCTACACCCAAGTCGGCTGCATCATTGGTTATTTCGTGTACTATATCAAGTCCTTTGCGGTGTCCTTGTGAGCGGTCGAGATTGCGCTCTTTGGCCCAGCGACCATTGCCATCCATAATGATGGCTATGTGTCGAGGAACACGTTGTAAGTCTATTTTTTCTACAAGAGACATCTCTCGGTTATTTTTTAGTTGTTATCAATCGTTGTTATTAAAAATCGGGGCAGGTGTTGCAAGGCAATGTTCTGAACCCGAAATCGTATGTTATGCTAAAGACCATTGTCGAAAACCAGTCGGTGTTTTTTAGTGCCGAACCGGGTATCAAATAGGGATCTTTAAGGTCTTTACTATCTATGTTGTCGCCTAATACCTTGTGCATGGCAAACTCCAACCCCAAATTCCATCGTTCTCCAACTTTGTATTTTACGCCAACACCAAAAGGTATGTTAACGGCAAAAAAGTTGTTGCCTTCGGGAAATCCGGCGCAGAAGGCAATTCCGGCAGTAATATAGGGCGAGAAGCGGCTGGTATTTTTGTATGTGGCTCCAACACCATAGTTGAAAAAGTTAAATTCAGCACGACATCCGGCATCGAAAAGTGTTGTGTTGAATTTGTACTCATCCCCGCCGGGAAGTACATTGTCATCGTCTGTTGCATCGCCCGAAATCATTGCTGCCGACAGATTGGCTCTTATGGCCCATCGGTAGTCTATGACGTAGCGAAATACCGCACCGCCGGTAAATCCCGGTTTGTATATTATAGATGCTTGGTTGGCATCGCCCCAATAGCTGCTCATACCGGCTTCTATACCCAATTCATATTTGTAGTCTTGTGCATAGGTGTGCTGCATGATACTTGTGGCAAGTACTATGCACAATAGTACCAAGATTCTTTTCAGGAGATTGCTTTGGTTGCTCATCATACCTCTTGTGTAATAAGAATTCTGAATGGGTTTTGAAAAGTATCTTGTTGTTGGTTGTTATGGTATAGGATCGAAACGAAGTCGGTTGATAGTGCCTCGCCATACTTGGTCGAAGGTGTAATCGTCCGAACTCATTCCGCCAAACATATATATGTAGGGTACAAGTTGTGTTGATGTTGAGCTATATGTTCGTACCAATCTATAGTCTTGAGGAAGAGGTAGCATATCGACCGATTGCCATGTGGCATAGGTGGTATTACGAGGCTCATCACATACAACAACCGATGCATTGCCGCGCGAAATGATGTAGCCCGGTAGCATCAAAGTCTCTTCGGCTTTTTGCCAGTTTATACCATAGTTGTTCGATACCCAAATATCTCTTAATGTGCTATTGTCGTTGAATCCACCCAATATGAACCAAGTGGGTAACTCGCTTGTAACCCAATAATCATCGGTAAAGAAGGTTACGAACGAGAAGAATGTAGCTCCTTCTCGAGCCGGTATTTGGTCGCTGAGCATTGCCCAAGAATTGCCATCATAGCCCCACATAGCTCCGGTTAGCTCGCCATTAGCGGTGCGACCGCCTACTATCATACCTTGAGGAGATGTGAGCCAGGGTGAGTTGTAGGTGAGCATATCGCTAAAGCCTGTTACAGGGAATTGGGGCGATAAGGGTATTGGAGAATATCCTTCGGGTTGTGGATATTTATCGTGATAGTAGTTGGTACCATCGTAGGTGAGCGTAAGAAGCTCTGAGCCTATGCAACCTACTATGTTGGCATAGCTTTTTCCGGTATTTTCCCAATTGATACCATCGGTCGATGTGTATAGGTTTTGATCGGTGTCGAGTATATAGAAGGCATCGACAGATGTGTGCAGGCTTAGCCAATTGGGGGTAAAAGAGAGAGCTAACTCGGTTATTTGCCACTGCTCGGCGGGATGGGGGGCGATGGCAAGCATATGATTGTCGTCACGTGTCATAAAGCAGTAAATGAGCTCTTGAAACTTGACGGTTTTTTGTGCGCTGAGTTTTCCTTCACCCGGAAGTCGTGCATATTGTACGCCACCCCAATAGAGCTGGTCGGGGTTGAGTTTGTGAACGTTTACTTTCAGTTGATAGTTCTTTTTGTGCATACCGCTTTGCGATATAACCTCTATGTTTCTTGGAAAGTTGAGGTTGATGGGCACATTGTTGTTTTTGAGATAGTCGAATGTAGAATCAATATCTGTAATATTTACTTTTGAGGCTTTGTCGGTTGTGATTTTTACTTTCAATTTCGATACATCTGTACCTTTGGGTAGAGAGTCGGCGTTGTATATAAGACCGTTTTCGAGGTCGATGGTGAAAAATACGTTTTCGAGATTGTCAAGTACCTCTTTATCGGCTTGCAGAGAGAATGCCGAAATACGCACGCTTTCCGATAGTGCTTTAGTCTCTTTGTCTTCTTTTTTACATGACGGCATAATGCAGACTACAAGTAAAAGGATTGCGATATGTTTCAAAAATTTTATCATTGTGTCGTGACAGTTTTGTTATAAAAATTATCAAACGACAAAGATAGCACTTTTTTCCTCAATAGCGGGCTGTTTGTTATATAATTAAAGTTATTTAGGGATAAATTTTACTTGTTATACAACAATATGACGTAATTGGGGTGGTGTTGGAACTGATTATTCGCCTTGTGCAGCCGGCCGATTGTTGCAGATAATATGGGTTGAATGCTCTTCTCTGTGGTGAAGGGTTGTTGTTTCGCCTCCTTGTATGTGTGGCGCTTTTACTCCATTACCGAGTTGTAAGGGGGTGATTTCTATGCGGGCTTCGTCCCACAGATTGCTGTCGATGAATGATTGCAGCAACTCACGCCCTCCCTCTACAATAAGACTTTGAATATTGCGCTTTTTGAGGCATTCGATAAGGT
>JAFZDG010000083.1 GCA_017561285.1 Bacteroidaceae bacterium | reverse complement strand
CGTTGCGAACCGGTGATGGTTACGTTGCGCCCCTCTTGCATAGAGTAGTATGCAGTGAGAAAGCGCATTGCAGTACCGGCGGCATCGATGTCTATGACCGAGCTGTTGCTTGCGAGAGCGTCAATGATAACTTTTGTATCGTTGCATTGAGCTATGTTGATAGCAGGGTATGGGCTACCGGCCAACGCATTGATAATGAGTGCGCGGTTGCTGATACTCTTGGATGCCGGCAACTGAATGATGCAGGGGTGCGTGTTAGATGCTGTTATGTGGTATCTCAATGCAAGCGTTTTTTTTAAATGATGTAATCTGTGAAGCTCTGGCCGGGTAGTACGAGGCTTATTGCGCGTTGTTTTCGCGGCGTGCTCCCAGCAACTCCATAGAGTCGGCTACAATCTCGGTGCGTTGATGCGTAACACCGGCTTGGTCTTGCCATTGGCTGGTGCGCAACTTACCTTCGACAAAAATTTGCGAACCTTTGCGTACGTATTTCTCGGCTATTTCGGCCAGTCCGCGCCACAGTACGATGCTGTGCCACTCGGTGCGGTCGGGTACTTCTGTACCGTTTGTGGCTGTGTAACCACGTTCGGTTGTGGCCAAACGCAAGCGTGCTACGCACACGCCTTTTTCGAGGTATCTTACTTCGGGATCAGCACCCACGTGCCCCACCAAAATTACTTTGTTTACCGACATATTTTTATAATCTGTTATGAAATTTTTATGATCTAAAATAAGGTAACAAAGGTAGTGAAAATGCGCTATAAAAGCAAAGCTTGGCAGTACCTTTTTTACAAAGTAAAATGGGTGGGAGCATTCAGTGGTGCAGAAGTAAGGGCAACTATTCGTATAGGCAGATTTCTTTACAGAAAATGTGTATATCGTCGAGAAAATCTTGTAACTCTTGTTCGTGGTCTTGTTCGTCGGCAAGTATTTTCTTGGCTATATCGCAGGTTGTAAAGTCTTTGCCATCGGTAAATGCAGCTATCTCTTGGTAACGTTTGATGGCACATCGTTCCGATGCAACGTTTTGTACAAGCAATCGTGTTACATCGAAGTCGCCATCGGGCTCGTCATAGGGGCATGATGCAAACTCAACCCATTGTCGCGGATTGAGAAGCGGAGTGCCTTCGAGTTGGATGATGCGTTGGGCTACGAGTTTGGCATGACCAAATTCTTCGAGTGCATGTTGCTCAAATTCGCGTTGCACATCGCTACGCATTGCACCTTTGGCAACGATGGCACCAATCCAATATTGATAGAATGCCAACCACTCTTCGGCCAGAGCTTTGTTGAGAAGCTCAATGACACGATTCACGTTGATTTTTTCTTTGATAATAGTTACGCTCTCTTTTGCCATAGTTGTAGTAATTTAAAGGGTTCAAATGCAACAACGACTGTGAACGGTCTTTTGTTCGTGCGGTTAGAAAGAGGCTTCGTTGATGGGTATAGAGCGATTGTTGCGGTTGTAATGCACTATGTTGAATGGTTCTTGTTGTGCAATGTAGAAACCGATGCAACGGGTAATGAGTATATCATCGTGTTCGCCCTCTTGGGCCCCGAAACTGCCGTTGGGCTTTCGCTCGAAAACATCAAATTCGTGGCAAGCGCATTCATCATGCTCAATGTATAGGTTGTTGCGCAAGGCATTGATCATTGTATTGACCAATGTCGATTTGGTGCTGCGATTCATATGAAATCCCCACCGAGTGGGAGTGGAAAGGTTTATTTCATCGCCCGAGGCTTGTCGGGCGTAAAGGTTGTTGTAGTAGTCGGCTATGGTGTCGAGAATGTAGGTGGAGCGGGTATCATCGCACGAAGTCTCAAGGGTATTGCTTTCGATAACAAGCAGTGCTTTGTTGTAGAAAGTGGCTATTTGAGCAGCCTTCCACGCCAATAAATCGTGGTCGATGTGACCTCGCCACTGGGCTACGAGTTCAACGGTATCGCTTGTCAGCATACCAATGCGGTCGAAGACGGCAATGACCGAGTAGTCGGCTTTACGCGAGCGACCACCTACGTCAACGGCCACAATGTATCGGTTGCGCATAGTCTTGTCGAGGATGGGCATTTGCCATATTTGCAAGAGACCTTGCTGCTCTTCGATAAAATGAATGTCGGATAGCGCATAGCGACCGGTAAGTTGCGAGCCGGCAATGTCGCCAACCGCAATGGGTCGGGAGCAGTTGGATCTGAGTCGTTGTACCGCAACGGGATCAAAGATGCGTTCGCCCGAGTAGGCAAAGGCTTCGTTTTCGTCAGAAGGGTATTCGGCCATCATATCGGTGTGTTGGGCATACTCACGCAGTTTGGTGCGATACCAAGCAATGGCTTCGAGGGTAGCCCCTTTTTCCCATAACCATCGCTCGTACTTATTGAGCGATGCAGCAAACTCCTCGGCGTTGTCGATGGGAAGTGCATACATTTCGATTTCGTACCAGGGAACAAAGATAGCCTCTTTGTCGCTCTCGCCTCGGCGTGCTCTGATGTACTCGCGATGAAAGTATCCACCCGTACCATTGGCAGTACTCTCGATGACCACCATAGAGTAGGGAAGCAGAGCAATACTGCCATAAATAGAGCGAATGAGGCTCTCGGGGGTGTGAGCCGGTGTGTTGCTCCAGAAAGCCGCCTCGCTGAGGTGCGCCATAGCAGCATCGCTACCCCGTACGGACTCGGGCGACTCAGATGAACAGATGGTAATTTTACATCCTCGTTGTGCTATATAGGAGGTGTTGCTTGTGCGCTCGAACGGTTGAAAGTGAGGAGGCTCAGAACTGTTTAGCAACCAGGCAGGATAGTTATTTAGCAATTTGGTGTACATACCACGAATGTTGGCGGCCGCATCTTTGAGATGGGCGCAAATGATGCTGTTCCAATTGCGTAGGTGTACGAGCTGGAGCCACGCCATATATATTTGTGTGACGGTAGAACCACCCCATTGGCGAGCTTTGAGCATGATGACGCGTATGGGTTTGTTGCCGGTACGTTGCTGTTCGAGCATGGCGACGTATCGGCGTTGAGGTCTGTTGAGAATAAAAGGAATGTCGTTGGGGCCGAGCTTGTCTTTTATCTTGACAAACATAGCCGTCCAAAATTCAAAATCGTAGCGTATGCGCTCCTTGATCCATAACGACCAGATGTCGCTGCGCAAACGCTTAGAAGGGCGTTTGTGCAGTCTCTTGGTAATAAATGTGTCGATTGAACCGTCTTGAGCGAGCAGAGCCGCCCAGTGGCAATCGGAGAGCATTTGTCGAGGTATGTGTTGAAGGGGTATGGGTGCATCGGCAATGGTAACATCTTGTCGAGAACCGTAGCACCCTAAGCCTGTTGCCGGGTTGTAAGCTTCCATCGATGCGCGATGGCGGCGGTCGTTCTCGGCAAGCATTTGCTGTAGGTGTGTGTTGTTGCAATCCATATGGTTATAATTTCTTGAGTTGTTTTTCTATTTCTACTACTCGCTCAAAAGTATCGTTTATGGCATTCTGTTTGCTGCCTGTCGGAGCAATGATAGCCAACATATCTTTGCGTATGGTTTCAATACATTTCATTATGGTAGTTTCGTTGGTCGTTTCGCGAAGAACTTCGAGCAGACGGTCGTAGCAGATGTTTATTACTTCGTTCTGTTTGGCAATAATTGCCTCTTGGTTAATGATTTTATTTTGTTCCATATCTATATTAAATGTTGTAAAATAGAGCTTTGTCATTTTATCGCATCGCAATGCAAAGTTATGGTGTGAACTTTGCGGCGTGATGCTATAGAATGATAAACTGAAAAAAATATGGAAAAAGATTTATTTAATTATCTGTTCAATAACGACATTTTGAACTTGCAAAGAAGGTATAACGAGCGAGCCAATAACCTTGCTAATGCTTACTATGACAAGGAGGCCCATTATGCAAGCAATCTGTTTAACCGAAATTATTATAGAGATTATCTCCAAACACCTATGGCGCAGAATATGCTGAAGCAGGTGAGAAATCAGCTGGGCAATCAATTGCAAACGATGCGCAATACCTCGAATGTGATGGGCTTGACAGGAGAGTCGATGGCCGCTATGCAGAAAAATAACAACCAAATGTTGGATAGCGTAGCCGGAAAATTGGCCGAGATGGATGTGATGCAGAAAGATAGAGCCTTGAACAGCTACGAAAATGTGCGAAACCGATTGGGTAATTTTGTTTTCAACCTCGAAATGGATAAGTTGAATAGAGAGAGGGCTTTGGAAGAACAGAAGTATAAAAACATCTATAATCTATTTTCGCCGTTGCAAAGTATGGCTCAATCGTATGTAGAGACAAATAAAAAGATGAATAGCCTCTTTCGATAAGAATGTATGATGATGAGTTATAATAAAGAAGTTGCCGGAGACAATAATGCAACAAATGCCTGTGCCGGCTTGAAAGATTGTATAAAAGAGATGTGCCGCTGTATGCGCAAAGAACAACCGGTGGAGCATAGAACGTGGTTGTATAAAATGCTACATTCGTGGTATATGCCTCGAAATGAGCGTGATGTAATGTGTTATATGAAACGTTATAGGGTGTGGCGTATGTTGCCGACACTCTTGATGAAACGAATTGTAGGAAAGGAGGTGAATAATGAAAAGAATTGAATCTGAATTGTTACCAAATAGCGATATGATAGAGGCTCTATTTGGTGGAAATAATATAATGGATGAATTACAAAGGGCGTTACGAAACGGTGCATCCTCCTCATCTGAACCCAAGCAGCGTATTTTGGAAATGCCTATCTATGGTACCGATGGAAAATTGAGTGTAGATGATTTGTTGGAGCCCCCAAAGATATATATCATCGATGAAAATTGGCGACCGTATAAACCCGAAGATGTAGAGCAAACTTTATTATATTACAGTGACGATAAAGGAGTTATAGATAAAGATGTATTAGTGGAGGCGTCGGCGAGCAATAAGTCTGAGCAGCCCGAGGCAGAGAGAAAAAATGAGATAAGCCGATTGGATGATGGAATAGAAAATGGCGCTAAACGAACCGGACTATCATGGAAGTATATGATGAAAAATTTGCAAAAGCATATGACAAAAGATGAGTCCAAACGAAAGGAGATAGAAAATGATATGCAGCGTATCAGTGAAGAGTATGGTGCATTGCCCGATGAGAAAGGCATGGCACAAGTAGGCTCGATAGGAATGAATGTACTTGGAGTGGGATTGCCAACTGTGTTGTCGGGTGCATTGGGTAGTCCGATAACCGGAGTGGTGGTAGGAGGTGGCCTTACCGCCCTTGATATGGGAAAGACAGCCGCACAAGCCAATATGGATATAGATAATTATGAGAAAAGTACCGGAGTGAAGGTGTCGGAGAGCGATAGAAATGCCTATACATTGGCAAATGTTGCAACGGATGCCATTATGAATGTGTTGCTTGGCTCAAAAGCCCTCGGGGGATTCTCTCCGGCATTGAAAAAGAAGGTGTCGGGTGATATAACGAAGGCCATAATGAAGAATCCTGTGGCACAGCATGAGTTTAATACAATGACTCGCCAGGTATTGAAAAATGAGGCCCGAAAGTTACCCGGAGAAATAGCCAAAGAGAGTGCGAAGTCGGGCGTTACAGCCGGTGTTACGTCGGGAGCCATGGAGGCCGAAAAGAGTATTTATACGCACGAAACACCCGAGTTGAATAAAATTGTATCATCGGCTGTGGGTGGAGCATTGTCGGGAATGGCAAGTGGTGCAGTGGGCGGAGCCTTCACGCCTAAATTTACTCATCAGCGGCGATATAATCAGGATGATATTTACTATGTGAGCGATATGCGAAAAACGAATGGCAAGGGATTGAAAATAAGTGAAATTAATCCTGAACAAGTTCGTACCGATGGAAATAAAGAGTATGTAAAAGGTCGTGTCACGCCATCGACAGGAGGTGCTGCGATAGAGGGCGAATACGATGCACGTAATATTGTAAAAGGCTCGTATAAAGAGGCCGATAAAGAGGGTGCTACACGAGATGGTATGGATGGCTGGTCGATGCCGTCCGATCGTATGCAAGAATATAATGACAAGTGGGACAGTGTGAGTGGTAAAAAAGGTTCGGATGAGTATTACCAGATACGCAATGAAGTGGTGCAGGGTATGGCTGCCGATTTGGGTGTACCTATAACGGTGTATCCCAGCTTGAAGGATGTTCCCTCCGATTTGTTGAAACAAGGAGTAGTCCGAAAATCGGGTGCTGTGACTGTGAACGGCGAGCGCATATATGTGGTGCTTGATCAGTGTGACAATTTGAATGCCTCCAATATGAATTCAATTTTGCGACACGAGTCGGCAGGACACTTTGGATTGCCTAAGCTTTATAGTAGCGATGAAGAGTTTGAAAAAGAGTTGAACAAGGCAGGACGCAAAGCGTATGGAGAAGTAGGTGATTATGAAGAGCGTATTGCGTTGCAGGCCGAACGTCGCGATCAATATCAAGGACCTGTAAAGGAGGAGCGTAAAGTCGATGTATATGATATGTTGCGCCGCAGTGAGGACTATCTGCGCAATAGCACAACCAATGAGCTGCGAAATTCGGATATGGGTAGGAATTTGGATAAAAGGTTCCGGGATGGTAAGCCTATGCCTTCGAGTTTAGAGTTAGAGCAGTTTTATAAAATTATAGAGCATCTCAATAAGCTACATAAATGAGGAACGTACCGTCGGCCGTAATAATACAACGGTCGGCGGTAGCTTCGTTAAGCGTACCTTGCCACCAGCTGTTGAACGGTCGGATGGGGTATTGCAAACCTTGTGCCGAAAGTTGAGTGCATCCAAAGTTGAAAATGGAGATTTGCTGTCCGGGGCGTGTGATGAGCGTTGTATCGCCATGCGATGGGATGAAGATGCCATGATCGGTATAAATGCGAGCCGATATGCCCTCGTTGAAGTACTCGATAAGCAAACTTATATTGCCCAATGTGTGGTCATCGCGTTTACCGGTTGCCCCTATAATGGCTATGTCGTTTATACCTTTCGAAGCCAAGTAGTTGACAGCCTTTGTTTGGTCGTTGGTCTCTTGACACGAAGATATGACGATGCGCGAAGCGTATTGCTCTTGTATCTCTTGTGCAATAGAGTCGCCATCGCCAATGATGATGTCGAAGGGCTTACCTGTGGGAACATAGCTGTTGGCTGCACCATCGCAAATAACAATAGTGCCGGCGTTGTCGAGTATCTCTAAGGGGAGTTGAGCCTGCGGGTATTCGCCATTGCCCAGAATGACAGTCGAGGGGTATTTATAGGGGTGTATTGTGTTCATTTTTCATAATTTTGCGCCAGTTGATGTAGCCGAATACAGCAATAATGGCATATAAGGCATATAGTCCGGCATAGAAATAGATTCCTTTGTAGATGTATAGTCCCACCGATAGTGCATCGACCACAATCCATAGTATCCATTGCTCTATGTATTTGCGCGCAAGCATCCACATAGCGATGAAGCTGAGCGCAGTCGTGAGTGCATCCCAAAATGGTACGTTGCTATTGGTGTAGTATTGTAGTATGTAGTATATGATGGCCAATAGGCATATGGCGATGGCAGTGGAGTATATATAGGTGCGGCGTGGGGCGTGTGTAATGGGTAGCTCTACTTTACGGCGTTTCTTGTTTTTGAATGTCCATACCAGATAACCATAAATACCGGCCAATATGTAGTATATATTGATGCCCATATCGGCATATAGCCCGGCGTTGAAATAGACACCTATAGATATGGCAGGCATAATAATACTCATTACCCACAAAAGCGGGTGTGCTTTATACTCGTAGTACAAGTATATAAGACCTATAATGGTACCGAATATTTCTAAAGCCAAGTTCCAATCCATCCTATTATATATTGAAAAGCGAGCGAGTGTTGTTTGTTGTAGCTTCATCGACTTGCTCGATGGTGATACCCAATATCTGAGCTATACGAGCAGCCATATAGGGCGTGTATGATGGTTCATTGCGCTTGCCACGATGAGGTGTGGGG
>JAFZDG010000082.1 GCA_017561285.1 Bacteroidaceae bacterium | reverse complement strand
GTGTTATTGTCCCACGCACTACCCCCAATGAGCGTGGCTGAGTGCGATGCCGATGCCGAGTTGTGCAGTGGCTCGCGGGTAATGATATTGACCGTACCACCCACAGCCGAAGAGCCAAAGAGTGCCGAACCACCGCCACGCACCACCTCTACACGCTCTATCATATTGGCAGGAATCTGCTCCAAACCATACACGCCCGACAAGGCACTGAAAATGGGGCGCGAGTCGATGAGTATTTGCGAATAGTGGCCATCGAGACCATTGATGCGAACCTGTTGAAAACCACAGTTTTGGCAGTTATCTTCTACACGTACACCGGGCTGAAAGTTCAAACCCTCGGCAATACAAGCAGCATTTACCTTCGAGAGTGTACTCACATCGAGTACCTTTACCAACGAAGGTGCCATACGGCGGGTAGTTACATTGCGATTGGAGGTGACAACCACCTCATCGAGCGAAAACTGCTCGGGTAAGATACTGAAGTTAAGCTCCTTCGAGTCGCCGGGGTAGAGTGTTACTTCGCGCTCGAACGAAGCATAACCCAACGAACGCGCTACGACGGTATAAGTGCCCTCCGGAATATTTTTGATGAAATAGTGGCCGGTAGCATCGGTCATTACACCTATGGTAGTACCCTTGAGACGCACACTGATATAGGCCATATGCTCACCGGTACTCTTGTCGGTCACGTGACCATAGAGGTGAGCATCGGTAGGTTTATCCTGGGTATGCTTGTGACTGTCATGAGTGGGTGTGTGAGCTTGTGCTGAAACGAACAGCAAAAGAAGTGTAAATAGTATAGATAGTCTTTTCATTGATGCACAATGTTTTAATGCACACAACGATGTTGTGTGTTGTTATAAGATAATATTGATTAAAGATTTCGATTATGCACGATGGGTTGACACAACACACCGGCACAGTAGATAATGAGTAAGAGCGCTCGCTCGGAGCAACATAGCATTATGAAAAGACAGGTGGGGCACGCAGATAACCGCAATGTGGGTACAAATCGACACGCGATACTACACAATGGGTATAATCGTGCAGCGTAGTGCAAGGTACAGGGGGTAACACACACGCCGGCGTAGCAACAAACTGCGACAACTGTATGTGACAGAACGGACAGTCGTCCATAGCAGCGGCCGCCTCGCGGTGCGCACGTTCCTCGTCATCGGGATACAACTCATGAAATCGAGCATCGGAGTGAATATCGAAAATCTTTACCGCTGTTACAGGCAAGAATGCCAATAACATCACAATAGCGTATATGAGTTCTCTCCTTCTCAAGTGTATATTATTATAAAATTTATCCGTTTCCCGATTGCGGCGAGATAGCACCTACAAGCCTCTAAAACATCGCTTTGGCTCGCAACGAGCGCAGCCTATCTTCGCAATTCGGTTGCAAAGATACGACACAAAACCGATAGCGCAAATAACTATTTATTACTATTTTTAAGTTAAGCGATACCTAATGATGATTAGACGTTGCGCAATAGATTGACTTACAACCGATTGAAATATCTGTATTTTAACACAATTATAACACCTGAATACGATATCGCATCATTGATATCCGTATATAGGATGGTGCGAAGCACCGGTGGAGGGGCTTTACGTCCCGAAATATGGTAGCCCCGTACGAGATGCGCAGCACCGAAGTGCGGGGGAAACATAAACAATCCCATCGAACGGGGTGCGAAGCACCGGTTGAGGGGCTTTATGCCCCGAAATATGGTAGCCCCGTACGAGATGCGGAGCAGCGAAGTGCGGGGGAAATGTATCTTTATCAAATATTTGCGTCTGGAAGACGCGAAATTCTCACTCCGATACCGGACTATAACATAACCATCCGTTCATTTATCTCATAAAAAAACTGCGCCCCTCGATGTGAGGAGCGCAGTAGATATATTACACAAGATAAGATTACATTTGGCAATCTACACCGTTAATCTTAACTTTACTATGATTACGAGAGAAAATATTCTCGCTATAAGTTGTGTAGTTTTCAGCTGTGAAAGCAATACCATTGATAGTACAATTTGTAAACTCGTAAGTTTTGTCAGTACCGATGCAGTCAATCCATTCGTTAGCAGTTGTGCCATCGAAAGTAAACTCGCAATTAATCATCTTGGCGCTACCCCAAAGGTTTGCACCGTTATAAGCGCTCTTACCGTTACCCTTGAATGTGCAACCCTCGAATGTAACCATTTCTATACCACCAGCCAAAGCATTGAAACCGGAAATTGTGCAGTTACGGAAGATTACATCATTGGCACCACCATCAAAGTGTACGCCATAAGTAGAACCACTGAATACGCAATCCTCAAATACTACAGTCTCACCGGCATAGCACCAACGAGCACCGTTTGCGCCCTCAAATTTACAACCTTTGAAAGTACCGTTGATGGTTTGATCAACAGCTGTACCAGAAGGATTTGAGAAGGTAGCACCGATGATTGTTGCACCGTTGATGTTCAACTTAGAGTTACCTGTGAAAATTGTACCCTCGGCACATACGAGTGTAGTATTCTTTGTAAAGCTACTACCTGCGGGCATTGTGTACTCTCCTTCTGAAAGATACACCTTCGCAGCACCACTTGTAAGAGCAGCAGCCAAATCAGCACTATTAGAAACATTAGCAGGGAAAGCTACGTTTCCTTGATTTGAAGTAACCAAAGATGTATAGTTTTCAGCTGTAATAGTAACACCATTGAGACGGCAATTATCAAATGTTACTTTTGCACGAGCATCAATCTCATAACCTGCTGCGAAATCACAGTCTGTAAATACTGTAGGAGCGTAAGGACGGCAGAATGCATAACCTGCACCTTCACCAAAATTACAATCGGTGAATGTTACATTACCAATAGTAGCTGCATAGCTTGTCCAACCGTTGAATGTAGAACTTACAGCATCCAAACCTTGTCCTGTACCTTGGTCGCAAGAGATAGTGTAAACAGGACCATCGATTGTTACATTATTCAAGATAACTTTCTCGGCATGATCACTGTTATGATTTACAAAGATACCTCGGAAACCTTCTGCTACAGTAAGATTCTTAATAGTACCACCTGTAGTATTGATAGCAGATGCCCAAGTTGTATTTGCACCGGTAACATTAAGTGTATAGTTGTTACCATCAAGAACACCACCCTTGAGTTGAGTCAAACCGGTTACACCATAAGCATTACTTGCTTCGGCTTTACCAACTAAATCGAAGGGGAACACGAAACCATTACCGGTAGCAAGAATATCATTTATTTTATTAAGATTTACACCTTGAGCAGTAAATTCCAAACCGTCGATAATAAGTTTACCTTTACCATCTTTACTATAAGGCTTACCAATGAGATTGCCATACCATACTTTATTGCGCTCAATGTTTGTAGTAACTTTACCGGTAAACTTGCAGTTTGTAAATACAACATCTTGACCACCATTATTCCATACACCGGCAATACCACCAATTTCTTCGGCTTCTTCCGACTCTTCAGCATTGGTAATTGTTACATTACCTGTGCAAGTAAGGTTCTCAAATTTGTTGCCATAGTGAGCAATACCAAACAAACCACCCACATCGCATGTTGAACCTTCAACGTTGATATTTGATGTAATATTGGTGAATGAGTGAGTACCCTCACCATTGAAACCTACTACACCACCTACATAAGTGCGATATGCTGTACCATTCTCTACTGAGTTAGCTTTTACATAGCTACCGGGTTCTACAGCAACTGTAATATCAGTCCAGTTGGCATAAGCATTTTTACCACCTACAGCACCTACATATGCCATACCGTTTACTTGTACAAGACCTTTAACAGTGATGTTAGTATATTTAGATGTATAAGGATTACCGGCCACAACACCTACATTGAGGCGACCGCTTACCTTAGCATTCTCTATAGTAAGGTTTTTGATTTCACCATTACATGTGTTACCGAAGAAACCAACAGTGCTATTATAACCTGTAATAACAAGGTTATTAATAGCAAAACCATTACCATCGAATGTACCTTCAAACTTGTGATCACCAGCACCTATAGGAGTCCATTCGCGACCGGCAAGTTCAACATCCTTTTCCAACTTAATAGTAACACCTTTCAAATTGTCGGCAGAAGCAAACTCTTCAGAACGAACATCTGCGGGAAGTGTACCATTAACAAGAGCAGCCAACCAAGCCAATTCAGCACCGGTCTCTACGCTATAAGTTTGAGTAGTAGTTTCATAAGCAGGCTCAGTCACAGTACTACCATCCCAAGCCTCTACGTTTTCAGCGCCCAAGTATTCGGGTTTGATTTCAACGTTGAAGTCAACAGCTTGAGTCAACAAGTTACCGTAGATGTTGGTACGATAGTTGCGACGCAAAGGAATGCTGGTGAATACGCGTTTCTCGGGAGTGGTAGCCTCAGCACCTGTATATTCAAATACTACTTCGTTTACAACTTCTTTGTCGGTACCTACAAGGAGGTAGTTCATGGCCAAGTAGTCGTAATTGGCTACGGGGAATGTTTGATTAACAGGCTTTGCAGCGAAATCAAATTGTACACCAGCTTCAACGGCGTTAGAAACTTTACCCTCAACGAAATCCATTGTTTGGTATGCTTTTACCTTAACAGCTGTTGTTTCTACTTCTACACCCGAAGCCTTTGCTATTTCAGTATCGCCTGTACCGATGTTGAGTTGTGCGAAGGGACGACGCATCTCAATCTTTACAGAACCTCTGCGGAGCTCTTCGTCTGTTACTTTTTTCCAGCAGTAGAAAGCATCGCGATTCTCGTCGTTGCTCAATGCATTGGTGTAATCAACAGCAAGTGTTTTGTCGGCGAAATTAACATCATAAGGAGCACCGTTAGCCTCAGCCCAGAAGAGTACATAGTACTCGTTACCCAAAGCAAGACGCATACTTACTTTGGCTTTGAGATTATTCATCTCTGCTGTACCAACACCTTTTTCCTCAGCAAAAGGATTTGCATATTGCATATTTTCAAGGAGTACTTTGCTGCTGTTATATACAGCATACTGCAAATTTTTGGCGGTTTCACCATCACTGTAAGCACGAGTGGCAATCACAGGTGCGCTTACTTCGAAGTTAACCATTACCTCGTTGCCATTGACGAGATCGTTCTCTTTTTGGCAAGCT
>JAFZDG010000081.1 GCA_017561285.1 Bacteroidaceae bacterium | reverse complement strand
GATATGCCCCCGTTGATGAATATTATGACTGCTTTGCTCTTGGCGTTTTGCGTTGGTTTGGGATTGTCGGCTATCGAAGGCACCACATTGAAGCGTGCATCGGAAGATTTTCGCGATATTATGACAATGCTTATATCAAAGGTCATTGTTCCTCTCTTGCCGTTGCACATTTTTGGTATCTTCCTCAATATGACTGTTACAGGACAAGTTGCATCTGTAATGTCGGTATTCCTCAAGATTATAGTGGTTATTTTCATTTTGCACGTCGTACTGCTTATCGTACAATTTATCATAGCAGGTGTCATAGGCCACAAAAATCCCTTCAAACTCTTGGGTAATATGCTCCCGGCATATTTTACTGCATTGGGAACACAATCATCGGCAGCTACCATCCCTGTAACATTGCAACAAACCATCAAAAACGGCGTTTCGTCCAATATAGCTACGTTTGTTATTCCTTTGTGTGCCACTATACACTTGTCGGGTAGCACTATGAAGATTGTTGCTTGTTCTATGGCGGTGCTTCTAATGAACGGCATGGGTATAGACTTTGCAAGCTATGCCGGATTTATCTTTATGTTGGGTATAACGATGGTGGCAGCTCCCGGCGTACCCGGTGGTGCTATTATGGCTGCATTGGGCGTGTTGGAGGGATTTCTCGGATTTGGCGAGATGGAACAAGCCCTTATGATAGCCTTGTATATAGCAATGGATAGCTTTGGTACTGCTTGTAACATTACCGGTGATGGTGCTATCGCTGTTATAATAGACCGTATTGCAAGTGATAAAAAACAACAATAATGGCTAATTGCTAATAGAGTATATTAGCCGCTTGAAAGATGCAAATTGTATAACTTATACACAATAAATGAGAGTATGAAAAAAACACTGGTAGATCTTTTCGAACAGTCGGTACAGCTTTACCCCAACAATACTTTCTTGTTGGAGAAGACCGACAAAGTCTTTGAACCTACAACTTATACACAGGTTAAAGAACAAGTTTATCGTCTTGGTGCAGGTTTGCAAGCCTTGGGCGTGAAAAAAGGCGATACTATGGCATTGCTCAGCGAAGGTCGTAATATGTGGATTATTGGTGAGTTGGCTATGTTCTATGCCGGTGCCATCAATGTGCCTCTCTCTATTAAACTCGAGGAGAGCAACGACCTTATGTTCCGCCTCATTCATGGCGATGTGCAGTACATTATGGTGTCGGGACAACAACTTAAGAAAATACGTCTTATCAAAGACAAACTTCCTGCAGTAAAGAAGATTATTGTATTTGATGAAGTGAAAGAGTATGAAGAGCGCGAGATGTCGCTTGCCCAATTGCAAAAGATGGGCGATGAGTTCTTAGCTTCGCATACAATGGAGGAGTTCCTTGCTGTAGGTCGCTCTATCGAAAACGACGATTATGCAACCATAACCTATACCAGCGGAACAACCGCCGATCCCAAAGGTGTTGTGCTCACACACCGCAACTATACAGCCAACGTTGAGCAAGCTCTCACTTTGGTTGCCATAGACCAAACTTGGCGTACGCTCATCATCTTGCCCCTCGACCACTGTTTTGCGCACGTGGTAGGTTTCTATATTATGATGTCGCGTGGTGCTACTGTTGCTACTGTACAAGTGGGCCGCAATCCTATGGATACACTCAAAAACATTCCTAAGAATATCAAGGAGGTACGTCCTCACTTCATTCTCAGTGTACCTGCATTGGCCAAGACCTTCAAGAAAAACATCGAAGGTGCTATCCGTGCCAAGGGCGAGACTACTGTTAAGCTCTTCAATATGGGTTTGAAGGTAAAACAAATATACTTTGGCGATAGCAACCTCGATCCCAAAGGCTGGCGCGTGTTGCTTGCTCCCGTTGTGGCATTGTTCGACAAACTTATCTTCTCGAAGGTGCGCGAAAACTTTGGTGGCGAGTTGCGCTTCTTTATCGGCGGCGGTGCATTGCTCGACAAGGATTTGCAAAAATTCTATGTGGGTGTAGGTATGCCCATGTATCAAGGCTACGGCTTGTCTGAGGCTACTCCTGTTATCTCTTCAAACGGTCCCGAGAAGTATCGCTTCGGTTCGAGCGGTAAGTTGGTGCAACCCATTGAGTTGAAAATATGCGATAGCGAAGGCAAAGAACTTCCCCTCGGCGAGATGGGAGAGATTGTTGTGAAGGGTGAGAACGTGATGGCAGGATATTGGAAAAATCCCGAGTCAACTGCCGACACCGTACGCGATGGCTACCTCTATACCGGCGACCTCGGTTATATGACAGCCGAAGGCCTCCTCTATGTTAAAGGTCGCTTCAAGAGCCTCCTCATCTCGAGCGATGGCGAGAAATACAGCCCCGAAGGTATCGAAGAGTCGCTTGTGGAGTTGTCACCCTACATCGACCAAGCCATGTTGTACAACAACCAATCGGCCTACACCACAGCCCTCATCGTTCCCAACAAAGAGCGCTTGCGTGCTGCGTTGAAAGAGCAAGGTCTCGGTCTTGACACAGAGGAAGGTCGCAAGGCAGCCCTCAAGCTCATCGATGGCTCTATCGCCCGCTTCAAGAAAGGTGGCGACCTCGAAGCTATGTTCCCCGACCGTTGGTTGCCCGCCGGTATCGCCGTATTGGCCGAGCCTTTCACCGAGCAAAATCAAATGATAAACAGTACCATGAAGATGGTGCGCGGTAAGATTGAGAAAGCCTACGCCGAGCGCTTGAACTACCTCTACACTCCCGAAGGCAAGCAACTTATGAACCAACAAAACATCGATGCCTTGAAGTAACAGAAGGTATATAAACTAAGAAATATTCAGCACAAAGCCTGTCGTCATTTGCTCGGCAGGCTTTTCTCATATTATTTAATGTATCAATGACGAAAAATAATGGGTAAGTTTTGTATATCTCAATTGTTTGTAAGTATCTTTGCAAAAGATGTATAAAAAACTATTCACCAATAAGAAATGTTGTACATGAAAAGATATTTTAGACTATTTCTGACTGCCGTTATAATCATTATGAGTGTAGTTGCAACCTATGCTCATGATTTTGAAGTAGACGGTATATATTACAACAAGAATGGTTATAAGAGTGTATATGTAACTTTTAAAGGTTCCTTGTATAATTCTTATGCCAACGAATATACCGGAAAAGTAGAGATTCCTTCTACGGTAACATATAGCAATGTTGAATATACGATTCATGGCATCGATATGTATGCCTTTAAAGAGTGTTCGGATGTGACTGCGGTTGTGATTCCCGAAGGTGCTGTTTTTATTGGGCCGGAGGCCTTTTGGAATTGTACAAGTTTGCATTCTATAACAGTGCCGAGCAGTGTGACAACTATAGGTCGTTTTGCCTTTGGCCAAACGCCTTTTTATATCGACCATGCCGATGGATTGGTGTGCATCAATAGTGTGCTTTATAAATATAAAGGTGAGATGTTCCCCAATACACCTATAGAAGTTCCCGACAATATTCAGCACATCTCAGGATATGCTTTTGATGGATGTACCAATATGGCCTCTATCAAACTCCCCAAGGGGCTCAAAACCATAGGAAACGGTGCATTTGCAAGTTGTGAGGACTTGAAGGTAATAACAATACCTGCAAGTCTTGAAACGATGGGTGACGAAGCGTTTAGTGGTTGTAGCGACCTTACAACTATCTATTACAATGCGGTGAATTGTGGCTATGATGGTGCTTTTTCTGCATTTTACAAGTGCCCCAATCTTTCTACTGTGATTGTGGGTGATGAAGTGGAGACCATACCTATGCTCCTTTTTAAGAATTGTTCCGGTATTACAAAGCTTGTTTTAGGTAGTAGCCTTCGTAAAATTAATGGTGAAGCATTTGACGGGTGTGAAAATTTGACCGAGGTAAACTTCCCTGAGGGTATAGCTCATATTGAAAGTTTTGAGGAATGCACCAATTTGCAGAAAATCACGCTCCCCGAGAGTGTTACCTATATTAAGGGATTCAGAGAATGTGCGAGTTTACATGAAGTTACTATCCCCAAGAATGTAACCTATTTGAACGCATTTTCTTATTGTGAGGGCATTGAAATTGTAAATTATAATGCCGCAGATTGCGATAACAACAAGTCGTTTCTTAGATGTACCAATTTGAAGACGCTCAATATAGGTAGTTCTGTCGTGACTTTTAATCAGGGCATAGGAAAAGAGTGTCCTAACCTCAAGTATGTCAATATAGCCAATGGTGTCACTGAGCTGGGATACTATGCTTTTAGAGATTTAGTATCGATTGAGCGCCTTGCTATTCCGGCAAGTGTAACAACAATAGGTTCTTACTTGACCGAAAATTGCAAGAACCTTGCTACAATTACGGTAGATGAGGCAAATACAGTCTTTGACTCGCGCAACGATTGTAATGCTATTATCGAAACGGCTACCGGTATATTGAAAGCCGGTTGTAAGAATACCATTATACCCGAGGGCGTTTTAACGATAGGTGCAGGTGCATTTCGTGGTATGACGATGGCGCAAATCACGCTCCCCGAGAGTTTGGCCCAATTAGATTCATCGGCTTTTGATAATTGTGCCGAATTGACCGAAATTACCATTCCCGCGAATGTCAAAACTATCAAAGACAATGCTTTCAGAGGTTGCTTAAAATTGGCATCATTGTACTATAATGCCATTGAGTGCGAAGAGTCAAGCGGTTTCTATGACAATAATTTCATTAAGAATGTCTATATAGGTGATTCTGTAAAGATTATACCCAAGAAGTTCTTGCATAAATGTACCGGAGTTAAGCAAATTGCCATTCCCAATGGCGTGACCAAAATTGGTGCATCTGCTTTCAAGATGTGTAGTGGGTTGGCATCTGTTTCTTTGCCCGAAACTCTTGTTGAGATAGAAGGGTCGGCTTTTTATTCATGTTCTGGTCTTACCGAAGTGGCAGTGCCCGAGCGTGTTGTTAAAATAGGTAGTTCGGCATTTGAAAAATGCAGTGCGTTGGCAACCGTTTCTCTCCCCAATAGCCTTACCGAGATAGGAGATGGTGCATTTAGGTCGTGCTCGGTCCTCTCCGAGTTGGTCATTCCTGTGGGCGTTACGACCATAGCCAAAGAGTTGTTCTGCGGTTGCGATAAACTTACATCGGTGACCATCCCCAATAGTGTTACAACTATTGGTTCTTCGGCATTTATGGGTTGTGATATGTTGAGTGAAATTACAATACCGGCCAGTGTTGTCGAGATTGCCATTTCGGCATTTTCGTTGTGCAATGGGCTGACCGAAGTGACCATCGAGGCTTCTACTCCTCCCACTATCTATAAGTCGACATTCAACAAAGTTGATAAAACCGCAGTAACTCTTTATGTGCCTGTTGGTTGTAAAGAGGTATATCAGGCGGCTGAGTATTGGAGCGAATTTGTTAATATTGTAGAGATGGAGTCACAAGAGGTGCTTGCAACCTCTCTTGAGATAGACAAGGCATCGGTAAGTGTGCGTGAGGGTGAGCAAGTACTGCTCCATGCCGTTATATCGCCCGATAATGCATCATCGCAAGTGCTTGAGTGGACTACCTCCAACGAGGCTGTTGCAACCGTTGATAGCACCGGTCTTGTTACCGCAGTAGGGGTGGGTAATGCTTCAATTATAGTCTCTACCACCGATGGTAGCAACTTGCAAGATACTTGCGAGGTGGTTGTAGAGCCTGTTTTGGCCGAAGATATAGCATTGGATTGTGATAACATAGCTGCCATTGTGGGCGATACGGTTGTGCTGTCAGTATCGCTACAACCACTTAATGTTACTGAGCGAAATGTATTATGGGAGGTCTCGGATAATACGGTGGTCTATTTAGAACCCATTGAGGCACTCAGTGCTCAAGTTACCATCTTGCGAGAAGGAGTTGCGGATATTACAGTGCGCACTATCGATGGTTCTAACCTATGTGCTGTGTGTACAATCAATATATACTCCGGATTGAATCATGTAGAGGTCAATACCGGTAATGTTGTATATTATGATTTGCAAGGCCGTCGTGTAAACAGTACTGCAAAAGGCATTTATATAGTGCGTGGTGATGGCGGTGTACGCAAAGTGTTGATAAAAGAATAGTATTAATCCTTATAAAATCAATTAATTATGTATCCCTGGAGTGAAGAAATGAATTGTGCCGTTACGGTATGCGATACCGAAGGTACTATCTTGTATATGAATGAGAAAGCCAAGCAAACCTTTGCCCGTCATGGCGACCTCATCGGTAAGAATATGTTTGCATGCCATAGCCCCGCCTCGCAAGAGAAGATACGCGAACTCTTGGCTACCGGCGGCACCAATGCCTATACCATCGAGAAGGAGGGTATGCACAAGGTGATATACCAAACCGCCTGGCGCGAAAACGGTGTGGTAAAGGGCTTGGTGGAACTATCAATGGTAGTCCCCGCCGAGATGCCCCACTACGTGCGATAAGACATACTTTTAAGACAATCCCGACATAAAAATAGAGCGACCAAAAAACCTTGGCCGCTCTATTTGTTTAGTTGTTTATCTTTGTCATGTAACAGTCTGGATTGTTAAGGCAGTCTCTATGACTACTCATTGCTCCATCAGAGCGCAAATATAACATTTTGGCCATACGCGAATATATAGTTTTGTGCTTATTCATCTTGTTCATGGCCTGTAATTCTTCCCATCCAGTTTCTGCATTTTTTAGGGAGCTATTGATTTCAGATATAGAATATGTAACTTTTCTTTCACTTGGTTCTGAACTCATATCCAGATAAATAATATCCTCAGATACTATTTCCCATGTTCCCGTATAATTTTCTTCATAGTTAGCACTTCCACTTCCAATCTCTCTTGCTATACAAGTTCCGTCTTCATTGATTATAATATCCCATGACTCCCTGACAGAGGGGTCTCTAAGTCGAGCGTAGCTTCCATGCCATTCACCAATACAAGGATGGGAATTTCCACAACACAGTAAATTAAACAAATAAATTACTGCGAATCCATATAAGATGTACTTAATAATTTCTTTCATATTTTTATGTATAAAAATTTTTATTGATTAAGTATTGTCCTGTAAACGTCAGGTACTACACCATCACCTCCACAAGTAGGGCAAGGACCTGCATCTACCCCTATTCCTCCATAATTTTGTATGAAGCGTCCCGAACCGCCACATATTCCACATATTTGCATGTACATCTCAGAATTAGGTTGGGAATTAGATTGGGAATTAGATTGGGGTGCAAAATTACTTGTTTTACTTAAATCTACTATAGAAGGTTCTCTTTTTGGATTGTCATTGTTGCCAGAACAAGAGGTGAAAATTGTAATAGTTGCAACTATTAGCAACGTCATCATTACTTTTAGTGATTTCATTTTTTGGGGGGGTAAAAATTAAACTTATTTATTTGTTTTGTTATCTGTTAATATTTTCTGACTCTCTTTTGGTTGATTGGGGCGTTCATCAATCAGTGGTTTTTGTGGCCTAGTGGCTTCTAAAAGTTCTTTGTTTTGCATAGTTTAAGAATTTAGTTTTTATTATAAAATTAAGTTACATTGATTTTGCTTTATAATCACATATTATGCAATTTAAATGCATTTCTGTTTCTGTTCAGGTTGAAAAATCAACTTTTTTGTTTATTCATAGAAGACGCCACTTTCTACAAATTCGTTATCTTCTACAAACTTTATATAGATCCCAGAACAGCCTAAGAAAATTTTAGAAAAATCTATATCGAGTCTATTAGGGATAGTAACCTCTTTTAATCCGGTGCAATCAGAGAAAGCATAATCACCTATCGAAGTAACACTCTCGGGAATAGTAATTTCAGTCAGTCCTGAGCAACCATCGAAAGCATTTCTACCTATCGAAGTTACGCTGTTAGGGATATTGACAGAAGTCAGTCCTGAGCAACACGAGAAAGCCCACTCGCCTATTGAAGTAACACTATTGGGGATGGTTATCTCCGTCAAGCCCCTGCAACCATCGAAAGCATAATCGCCTATCTCGGTGACACTGTTCGGAATAATAATCTCTGTCAAGCCCCTGCAATAAGCGAAAGCATAATCGCCTATCTCGGTGACACTGTTCGGGATAATAATCTCTGTCAAGCCCCTGCAATATGCGAAAGCATAATCACCTACTGAAGTGATATCATCCGGTATAACCAAACATGTAACAAGTTCATTGTTAATATATGGATTATGAGCATCATTTAATGGATTGGCAGAATCATT
>JAFZDG010000080.1 GCA_017561285.1 Bacteroidaceae bacterium | reverse complement strand
TAAACGAAGAGGCTGCTCGCGAAATGCTCACAACTTATAGTTGCAGTGCTGCAGAGTATAGCACAACTGCATGGAAAGAGTTGGGTGAATTCCTTATGGTGAAATTCCTTGATGGTAATGTGAAGAGCCAAAACCCCGATGGCTCATTTGTTACCAATGAGTACGGATTGCCCGATAAGATACAATTCCCCGGTTATTCACAAGAATATTATGAGTGGATTGTAAGCAAAACCGGCAACCGTTTGTTGTTGAAGGAAGTGAAATAATAGTAAATAGGCTACCGATGAAACAACCCGGCGTTGTTTTGTCGGTAGCAATATCAGACAATAATAAATAATATAAAATAGATTTATGGAAAACGAAGCATTATTGAATGAAGTAACCGCTCGTGCGCAAGTGTGGCTGGGCGAGGGTTATGACCAAGAGACTCGCAATGCTGTACAAGCTATGCTCGATAACGAAGATAAGACCGAGTTGATCGAAAGTTTCTATCGCGACTTGGAGTTTGGTACCGGTGGCTTGCGTGGTATTATGGGTGCCGGAACCAATCGTATGAACATATATACTGTAGGCTCGGCTACTCAAGGTCTTGCCAACTACTTGAAGAAAAACTTTGCCGATATGCCTCTTATTTCGGTAGCTATAGGTCACGACTGCCGCAACAATAGCCGTAAGTTTGCCGAGATTTCGGCCGATATTTTCTCGGCTAATGGTATCAAAGTATATCTTTTCGAGTCGTTGCGTCCTACTCCTGAGGTGTCGTTTGCCATTCGCGAACTTGGATGCCAAGCCGGTATCAACCTCACAGCATCGCACAATCCCAAAGAGTATAACGGATACAAAGCATACTGGAGCGATGGCGCTCAAGTGATAGCCCCCCACGATACCGGTATTATCGATGAGGTGAACAAGATTGCATCGGTTGCCGATATCAAGTTCGATCGCAACCCCGAGTTGATAGAGATAATAGGCGAGGAGATTGACAAAATCTATCTCGATCGCATCAAAACCCTCTCACTCAGCCCCGATATTATTGCCAAACACCACGATATTCCCATCGTTTACACTCCCATTCCTGGTCCCGGTGTGAAGTTGATTCCCGACTCGTTGGCCAACTTTGGTTTTACCAACATCATACACGTTCCTGAGCAAGATGTGGTAAGTGGCGATTTCCCCACTGTCGTTTCGCCTAACCCCGAGGAGCCTGCAGCACTCGATATGGCTGTGAAACGTGCTATTGAGACAAATGCCGAACTTGTTATGGCAAGCGATCCCGATGCCGACCGTATTGGCATTGCAGTGAAGAATGATAAGGGTGAGTGGGTGCTCGTCAATGGTAACCAAATCGTGATGCTTATGCTCAACTATATTATGACTACCTATCAAGAGCGCGGCCTCATCAAAGGCAATGAGTTTATTGTAAAGACTATTGTTACCACCGAGACCATTAAGACAATTGCCGAGCGCAACAATATCAAGATGTACGACTGCTACACAGGCTTCAAGTGGATTGCTGCCATCATTCGCGACCTCGAAGGTAAAGAGCGTTACATTGGTGGCGGTGAAGAGAGTTACGGCTTCTTGGCACAGGATTTTGTACGCGACAAAGATGCCGTATCGGCTATGTCGTTGATGGCTGAGATTGCTGCATGGGCCAAAGAGCGTGGCTTGACTATGTACCAAATGATTCAAGACATCTATCTCAAATATGGCTTCTCTAAAGAGAAAGGTATCTCGGTAGTGCGCAAGGGCAAACAAGGTGCCGAGGAGATTCAAGCTATGATGAAGTCGTTCCGCGAGAATCCCGTTAAGACTTTGGCAGGCTCACCTGTTGTGATGATTAAAGATTATCAAGCTCTCACTGCTACCGATGCCGAGGGTAATGTTACCAAACTCGATATGCCCTGCACATCGAATGTATTGCAATATTTTACAGCTGCCGGCGACAAGATTTCGGTACGTCCTTCGGGTACAGAACCCAAAATCAAATTCTACATCGAAGTGCGTGGTATTCCTATGGAGTCGTATGCCGACTATGACAATGCCAACCGCCTTGCCGATGAGAAAATCGAAGCCTTCAAGAAAGACTTGGGTATTTGATAGATTGGTAATCAGATAAAGTAACGCCGTTGTATTCTGCATAAAGTACAACGGCGTTTCTTATATTCCGACTATATGGGTAAGTTATAGCTTAGTATCCGGTATTTTATCAGACTGTGATAGAGTGATTTTATTTTGCTATAATCTCTTCGATGCGTTCTTGAAATAGCGTCATAAGCCATCGAGGAGTAGAGGTTGCTCCACATATGCCAATGTTGTTTTTGCCTTCGAGCCATGCGGGATTTAACTCTTCTATATCCGATACAAGATGTGTATGGGCATTGACCGAGCGACACTCTTCGAACAGAACCTTGCCGTTGCTGCTTTTCTTGCCACATACAAAGAGTACAAGATCGTGTGTGCGAGCAAACTCGCGTATGTTGGGTATGCGGTTGGCTACTTGTCGGCATATTGTATCGTGCCATTCAAAGTTGTGGCCACCGGTGCGCTCTTCGATGATTTGTACCATTTCGGCAAAATGCTGTACCGATTTGGTCGTTTGCGAGTATAATGTAATGGGATGAGTGAAATCTACTTTGTCAAGGTCGTTTGATGTCTCCAATACGATAGCCTCGCCATTGGTCTGTCCTACCAAACCATTTACCTCGGCATGGCCCACTTTGCCGTAAATGAGTATTTGGTCGCTGTTGTTGGTGCGGGTGTCGTAGCTTTTCTTTATTTTGCGTTGCAATTGCAACACAACCGGGCAAGTGGCATCAATGATTTCTATATTGTTTTCTTGTGCTATGCGATAGGTTTCGGGTGGCTCGCCATGAGCGCGCAACAGCACTTTGGCATTGCGAAGTTGGCGCAACTCGTCGTGGTTGATGGTAATGAGTCCTTTGGCTCTCAGACGTTCTACCTCATTGCTGTTGTGTACGATGTCGCCCAAGCAGTATAGTTGTTCGCCCTTTTCAAGTTCCTTCTCGGCAGCTTGTATGGCACGCACCACACCATTGCAAAATCCCGAGTTGGTGTCTATCTCTACTTTTGCCATATCATTATGATTTAAGACGTTCTATTACCTTGTTATATTGTTCTTCGAGCCACGCATCTTGCTGGGCTATTGTCATATGTGAGTTGTCGAGTTCTATGGCATCGTGAGCCTTGCGAAGCGGACTTATCTCGCGTGTCATATCCATTTCATCGCGCATGGTAATGTTGCGTTCGATGCTGTCAATATCGGCATCTTCCATCTCGGCGGCACGTCGTTCGGCACGTACGCGGGCCGATGCTGTGACAAATATTTTCAACTCGGCATCGGGAAATACTGCTGTACCGATATCTCTGCCATCCATTACTATACCTTTGGCATGGCCCATTGCTCGTTGTTGAGCAACAAGAGCTTCGCGAACAAAGTCTATTTGACTCACCACACTCACGCTTTGCGATACACGCATTGTACGTATCTCTTTCTCTACACACACGCCATTGAGGTATGTCTCTTGTTTGTGAGTTGCAGGGTTGGTAACAAAAGTTATCTTGATACTATCTATTGCCCGGGCAAGTGCTTCTCGATCAATATGGTTGTCGGTAATGAGATGGTTGTCGAGACAGTATAGCGTAACAGCGCGATACATTGCGCCGCTATCGATATATATATAGCCTATGCGATGTGCCAACTCTTTGGCCATTGTGCTTTTGCCACAAGAGGAAAAACCATCAATAGCAATTGTTATGCGGGGGGTATTATTCATATTGTCAATGTTTTATCGAGCAAATTCGCTCAGAT
>JAFZDG010000079.1 GCA_017561285.1 Bacteroidaceae bacterium | reverse complement strand
GTGTGCCCCCGAAGAGTATCGGGCTATTTCTGCTTATGCTTCTTGTTTGTATAATATGGGTTACTACGAGGAGGCTATAGAGGCTTACTCTATGGCACTCGACATAAATCCCAATGATGAACACTCAAAAAAGTGGCGTGATAGTGCACAATCGATTGTAGATGCCCAATGGGCGGCCGAGCAAGAAGCTCAGGAGGTGGCTCAAAATCAGCAGTCAACTACTTTCTGGGATGCCCTTGGCAGTTTTTGCACATTCTTGGGTAATGCTATGGGGGGCTATACGGGCTCATATAGCTATGATAATTCTTTTTCGACCTCATATAGCAGTGGCTCAAGCAGTGTAGGGGCCGGTAACTATCAGTCTGAGTATGACAGATGGGAGCAACGTGCCAAAAGTAACTACGAGACGCTGACCAACTTGGGTTATTCGGCAAGCAACAAACGCAATGATAAAAGCGGCAGTACCGGCCAAAGTATGAATACAGGTAACTATGTGATGCAGAAAAAGGCACTGCGTGATGCCCAACGCGAAATGCGCAATATTCGCCAGAAGGCGGCTCGTGCCGGTGTACACATTACACAATCTAAGTGGGAGACAGCGACCGTAAATTATTGATTATATGAGAACGGCGAGGGTGATACTCTCGCTGTTTTGTTTATTGTTTCTTCCACTTCCGGCCTTTCCATTGAAGGACTATTTGCTTGTGAAAGTTAGGTTCAATCTCTTTGCGTGTTTCTTCATCGAGTGTTTGCAAAAACGATGGTATGGCAATGATGTCGTTTGTCTTATCTGTCATATTATATTGTATGGTGTGAAGGGGTATTTTTTTTAATAACTCTTCACGCTCCTTGCGCTTGCTTTTCGGTAGGTTTAAAAAATCGGCTACGTTGATGTTGGGGAAGAATCGCTTTACTTCTAAGGGTTGCCATTTCTCATCATATATGTCTATGTGGCTGTTTGCTACAGGTCCTTCGATGGTAGTGATAATGGCATACAATAGTTTTTTGCCATCAACAATTTGCATCAATTGCATTGTGCTTGCTCGCGATGTGCGGAGAAAGAGATAATTGTTTCCCATAGCGGTGAGGCATGCAGTGTCACCGGTGAAGGTGGCGGCTTTGGCACTCATACCGGCATTATAGAGATCAATCATATCTAAACGGGCATTTTTTCCAATCGAGGGCATGATGTGGGCAGGCATTGCTTCCCACACTGCTGCGATGTCTTGTGCCTCGGTGTATAGGAATGATAGTGCAGAAAATAGCAGGGTTAATATCTTTGTTTTTAATCGCATAGTTGATGTATAAAAGTGCTATATTAATTATATGTAGGAGGTAGCCATTTACGACTTGTTACATAAAACGTTGCTTGCGGTTTTACGGTTTGGTGATTTTGGCGCGAATGCGTGAAATGGTTTCGGGCTGCATTTTGAGGTATTGGGCTAAATATTTCATGGGAATGCGACTGAATAGCTCCGGTCGCATCTTGATGAATTGCTCATACCGGGTAGGAGCATCAAAGTTGCTCAAGAAGATATATCGGCGCTCGAAGGCATATACCTGTTCGACAAGCAGGTTATTCATCCAGAATGCGAGATCGTGATTTTCATTCATAATGCGGTAAATGTCCGAGAACGAAATCTTGTAAACAACCGAGTCGATGAGGGCTATGCAAGAGAATTGGGCCGGTTCGTTTTTATGCAGCGAGTGCATTGAAGTGAATGGATCTC
>JAFZDG010000078.1 GCA_017561285.1 Bacteroidaceae bacterium | reverse complement strand
TGCGGTTGCAAAGATAGGGTGTTTTTTTGATTTATGCAAGACTTGGTCGATAAAATGTGAAAAAATATTTGATTATACCTTGTTCCTACTGTTTAGTGTGTGTTTAGAGGGATTTTGTGGCGCGTAGTATTTCGCGTTTTCCTCCTATGGGGCCTGCGAGTCGTTCTACTATGAGCCCGAGTGCTGATAGCCTGCGGCGTATCTCTCCTTTGGCGCAGTAGGTGGTGAGTATGGCACCGGGGTTGAGGGTGTTATATAGGCGTGAGAATGCTTCTTCGCTCCACATTTCGGGTTGTTTTTCGGGGGCGAATGCATCGAAATATACGATGTCTATATGGTTGGGTAGGGTGTCGGTGAGGTAGTCGGCTTGTAGTTTTTCTATGGTGAAGTGTGGGGTGATGGCTGTGGGGGTGTTCCATGCTGCTGCGTGAATGGCGTTGAGTAGTGTTTTATCTACTACTGTGTCGTAGGCGAGTGTCGATAGTAGTTGGGCTTCGACGGGATATTTCTCTATGCTGATGTAGTGTATGGGATGTTGGCTGTCGGCTGCCATTGCGGTTACTACGGCATTGAGTCCGGTACCGAATCCTATTTCGAGCAGTCGCAATGGGTTGCCGTTGCTGCGGTGTAGGAATGCGCAGTCGCGGTATATGTGTTGTGCCTCGGTGAATGCTCCTTTTACCGAGTGGTAGTGTTCGTTGAGGTCTTTTACGAAGAGGGTTGCCGAGCCGTCGGCGGTGGTCTCTATTATTATATTGTTGTGCTTCATTGTGCAAAGGTAGTATTTTTGTGTACAATGGTTGTTGCGTGTTTCTATAAAGTTTGTGTTTTTGTGGTATTGTGTGGCGGAACAATGGTGTGTGTGGATGTGTTATAGTGTTACTCCTCGGTAAATTGATTTTCTAACCCTTTAATTATTATCTTGTATGAAAGCGATAGAGTGGATGGCTGCAATGTTGTGGGGTGCTTCTATTGGTGCTGCGGCTGCTTTGTTGTGTACTCCCTACGATGGCAAGCATATGCGCCAATTGGTGTGCCGATTGTTGAAGAAGAGTGGTGCGCCTTGCTGTTGTGCGGCGAGCGATTGTGCTGCTGATGTGATGGAGAGTGACGATGCTGTGTTCTTGGATGACAGCAAGAGTGAGTAGTGTTAGTGGTGGTCGGCACGCAGTGCCGACTGCTGTTGTTGTGTAGTATGTTATGGATGGAAAAATGGATGGCCGTTCGTTGGTGGAGGTGCTTGTGGATGAACTGCGACAATATTTCGATTTGCGCTTGCAGCATATCAAAATTATTGTCGTGGAGAAGTTTGTATATCTGCTTGCATTAGTGGCTTTTGCGTGTATATCTGCGCTCTTTGTTACCATTGCTATTTGCTATTTTTCGTACTCTTTTGTACATTTGCTACAATTTTATGTGGGTACAATTGCGGCTCATGCGTTGGTAGCGGTGATTTTGTTGCTTATAGTAGTGGTTATATATTGGCAGCGTCGCCGTTGGCTACTTGATC
>JAFZDG010000077.1 GCA_017561285.1 Bacteroidaceae bacterium | reverse complement strand
TTTTGCGGTTGCAAAGATAGGGTGTTTTTTTGATTTATGCAAGTTTTTACAAATGTTTCTTTGTTTTTTCTTGCGCTATCAATAGATGTGTTTTGTATGTATCAGATTATCTGTGCATTATATTTCGTGCAGGGATAATAAAACGAGGAGATGTACCGAATCTTTGACGACACATCTCCTCGTTTATGTTTCTATTTTTGATTATTCTGCTTTGTCGTTTGCTGTATTTTCTTCGGCTTCGGCTTCAATAGTATCTTGATCTTCGAAGTTGTTGTAGCCGTTTTCTATGAGCAGGTTGTACCAGCTGATAAGTTTCTTGATGTCGGCTGTGTAAACGCGGTCGCGGTCAAAGTTGGGGAGTACTTTACCGAGATATTCGCGAAGTGTTTTTTCGCTGTCTTTGGTGCTTACTGATGCTTTGGCCCCGTTCTCGAGCTGTTTCATACTCTCAAAAACTTCGTTCAAGGGTACTTCGTCGCTGTCGGTAAACATAGCAATATCGCCTAATGAGATGATTTTCTCGTGGTTGTAGGCGGGTGTGCGTTTGCCGTTGAGCAACGATTCTACTACGAGCATATTTTTACCTTGCGATACGAGTTTGTATAGTCCGGGTTTGCCAGAGATGGCGAGAATTGTCTTTAACATATATGTGTTTGTTTGGGGTTTGTAAAACGATTGCAAAGATAGTATTAGGATGTGAATTTGCCAACGTTTGGTACAAAAATTAAGTTAATACTTCGTTGAGCAATTGCATTATTTGTGGCAATATGGCTTGGTTGGTGTTGTTGTTGATAATGTGGGTACGATTGTCGATGGGTGGCTCTTGTTGCGATGCAATGCGTGCTTCTACCTCTTGTCGGCTGAGGTTGTTGCGTTGCATAACACGTTCTATGCGTGTTTCGCTGTCGGCTTGTACAATCCATATGTGTTGCAGGGTGGTGTCCATATGTGCGTGGTGCAGTATGGCGCTCTCTACAAATACGATGGGGCTGTGTTGTTCTTGTACCCATTGTGCGTAGTGTTGTCGTACGGCGGGGTGTACTATGCTGTTGAGTGTGGCCAATTGGGTTGAGTCGTTAAATACGATTTGTGCCAATTGTTGTCTGTTAAGGCCTCCGTTGGGCAATATGATGTTGTTGCCCCATTGTGCTACGAGTGCTTGTCGCAGGGTGGGGGTATCCATGAGTATTTTGGCTTGGCTGTCGGTGTCGTAGACGGGGTATTGCATAATGCGTAGTATGTGCGATACAATGCTTTTTCCGCTACCTATTCCGCCGGTTATGCCTATCTGTATGGGGGTACTCATGGTTGTTGTGTTGTGTCGGGTTGTTGTACGTTGTTGTTGCTTTGACGAGTGTTCTCGCTTACGATATACTCTACGCTATCGGTTTTGAGTATGATGTTGTGTGTGTAGTTGGGTGCGTTGAGTACGGTTATGGCTCCGTATGTTCCGGGTGTTTTTTCCAACTCTTCGTATGTGTTGCCAATGAGAAATTCTTCGCTTACAATTTGTGCGTATTTGCTCTTGGGTACGAGGCATGTGAGTGATATGTGTGAGGGGAATGTCATGATTGAATATCCCGAGGGAACGCCTCCGATGACTACGGGCACTGAAATGGTTTTGGTAATATACTCTTCGACCGGTATGACGATGGTTACGCTGTCGGGTATAATGCGTGTGCCTTCGATGGGTTGTATGTGTGCTCTTATGTATGTTGTGTCGGTGATGTCGTGTGCAACTATCTCTTCGGTGTATATCTCTTTAATGCGGCTTATTTGTGCAGCCTTTCCATATATGGTTACACTGTCGGGTGTGGCGTAAATGCTATCGCTCAGTGTGCTGAATGGCGATGTGCTGATGTCGGCTTTTATTGCAATGGGCAGGCGCTTTCCTAAGTCTGTGGTATAGGCTATGCGTATGGAGTCGGGTGCAAAATCGTTGATCGTTGTGGTTGCTCGCAGTTGCTTTCTTGAGTACTCTACGAGTGTGTTGTTGCTTATGGTTATAGCATCGCGTTGGTTGCTGTGTCGGTCAAATTCTATTTTGATGGGGGCTATCCCATTAATGTTGTAGCTGAGCAGTGCTGCACCTTTGTCGCGAATACGAGCCTCGATGTATGGCGGCATATCTTGTATGAGGGTGGCCTCTTCGGGTACATTGGTGAGCTCTAATGGTATTCTTACGATGCTTTCGCGGGTGTCGTTTATTGCCAATATAAACCATATGCCGGTTGCCAGCACAACAAATCCCAAGAAGGTGAGTATCTCTTTGCCTTGTTCGGTTTTCGACAAGTTCTTGAGGTGTTGTAGGTGGTCGCTTATTTTTTGTATAAAGGGGAGCTTGCTCATAGTGCATATTTTTATGTCAAGAGGCTGTGTCAAAAGGTATCTTTTGACGCAGCCTCTTGTAGTGGGTATTTAACTGACACTATATATTACGTTGGTAGCAACGCAGTGAGGTGTCAATTGTTTTACACTATCTTTGTGTATGTTGTACTCAATTGTTATGCTTCGCGGGGAGTCTCATCGGCTGCGGGGTAAATCGAGTCTTTGGCTACGCGGATACGTGTATTCTCTGCTATTTCTATGATGAAATACTTTTCGCTCACCTCTTTTACTTTACCATAGATACCGCCGGCGGTTATTACTTTGTCGCCGTTGCTCAAAGCCTCGCGAGCTTTTTGTATCTCTTTTTGACGTTTTTGTTGGGGACGTATCATAAAGAAGTAGAAGATGGCAATGAGTGCTACCATCATAATGATGCTTGTCCATCCCGAACCTTGTGCTTGTGCTTGCAATAAAATTGTTGAAAGTGTCATAATCTTTAATATTTAAGTTTTTTACTATATCGTTTCCTTTCGGCTTTCAAATATATAACAAATATTTCAATCTTTGGTTATAATACCCTCTTTTTTAAGCTCCTTAACGATTGCATCGAGTACGCCATTGATAAAGTTGCTGCTTTGATCTGTGCTATAGGTCTTGGCCAGCTCTATATACTCATTGAGGGTTACGATGGTGGGTATAGAGGGCATACGCACCAATTCGCTTATGGCAATCATCATGATGACCACATCCATAAAGGCTATACGCTCTATCTCCCAGTTTTTGGTAAAACGGTCGATGTAGTTGCGATATAGTTTTTCGTTGGCGAGTGTGTTATGCAGCAAGTCAAGGGCAAATTTGCGGTCCTCGTCATCTTTGTACATAGGCAACATTCTTACGTTCTCGCTGTTACCTTTAAATTGTTTGATGGTTTTGAGTACGAAAGTTGCCTCTACGTTGAGCTCTTCGTTCCAGTAGAGCGATAGGTTCTCTACCTCTTCGGTGAGTTCGTCCGATGGAGCAATGACATTTTTGAAGAGTGTGCGCCACAATTCCCAATCTTGCTCGGCATCGTTGGTTGTTGCGGTCATATAGTTGTTGTACTCTTCGGTGTTGAGTATTGTGTCGAGCATACTATTGAGGAATCTCTCGGCCGATACTGCCCATGAGAATGGTGCATCGGCATAGTGTGCTATGAAGTCTTCGTTGTTGCGTAGGTCGTTGATAAATCGGTTTTTGACAAAGCGCATATTGGGGTTTAGCTCCTCGGCTGTGGGAAGGTATTTGTTTCGAGCAGTTTCCAGGCGTTGGGCTTGTAGGTCGGTAAGGTCTATCATCAATTGCAAGAGTGCATAGTACAATTCGTGACCTTTTTCAAGACTGTGTAGCAACTCGTTTTCGGCTTCGGCGATACTCTTATTTTGGGTAATAAAGTATGAATAAGCTACTTGTACTACCTTCGAACGTATGATTACACGATTTATCATAATATGAATGAACAGTTTTGCGTTGTTTTGTAATTTTTGCGATTGCAAAGTTACCACAAAAAGACGGTATTATGATACCTTTGATGTTATTTTTTCGCAAATAAAAATTCTTGCCGTATCTTTGTACCTATGAAAACAGTCGATGCAACATCATATATACACTCGCTCATAGCTCAAGGAGAGCATGTAGAACAGGATTTCAAGTTCGAAATATCCGATGCTCGCAAGATAGCTCGTACCCTGTCGGCATTTGCCAATACGCAGGGTGGACGATTGCTCATAGGGGTAAAAGATAATGGTCGCATTGCCGGGGTGCGTAGCGAGGAAGAGATGTATATGATAGAGGCCGCTTCTCGTTTGTACTGTGTGCCCGAGGTCGAGGTCGCTATGACAACCTATCGGGTAGAGGGCCATACGGTGCTTATGGCCGAGATAAGCCGGGCGCAGAAAAAGCCTGTGATGGCTCGTGATGAGAATAATCGTTTGTGGGCTTATGTGCGTGTTGCCGATGAGAATATATTGGCTTCGCCCACTCATCTGCAAGTGTGGCAGCAAGAGGGCGAAAAGATGCCTTCGATGGTAACGTTTACCGAGCGCGAGAGCCGCATACTCGATTTGCTTTCGCAAGAAGAGGAGTGCAGCTTGTCGCGTATTTGTCGTGTTGCCGGTGTGTCGCGCTATGATGCTCAACGGTTGTTGGCTCGATTTGTTCATTGGGGCATTGTGGCTATGCGGTACGACGGGCATCACTTTGTCTTTAGGAATGTAGATGAAGAAATTTGACAAAAATCAAAAAAATGTCATATCCGATAAATCAGTAGCATTGAGCAACTTTTTTATAATGAAAAATCATAACTTTACGCCACTAACCTAACATAAAGATATTCTATTATGATGAAAAATTACTTTTTATTGGCAGCAAGTGCCTTGACAATTTTCTCGGCTTCGGCTGCGTGGGACGGAACAGCTCAAGAGTGGACAAATGGTGACGGAACAGCTTCAAATCCCTATTTGATTGAAACTGAGCAACACTTGGCCTATTTCCAAGAGCAAGTAACCGGAGGTCGTAGTTTTGCCGGTGAGTATGTTCGCTTGGCCAATGACTTGGATATGAGTGCCGATGCCGGTATGAAGATATTGCCCATTGGTTTTTTTGATGAGTATGTAAATGCCGATGATCCTCAAGGTGGTCTTATCGATGAGTCGAAATATTTTCTGGGTACGTTTGACGGAAACTTCAAAACCATCGACAATATACACATTGAATATATAGCCACCGACTTTGAGGCTGTTGGCGGTACAGGTCTTTTTGCTTGTCTCGATGACGGTGCATTGGTAAAGAATGTCATTTTGGGTTCTCGCTCTATCGTTACAGGTGGCGAACTCACAGCCGGCCTTGTAGGTCAGATGAATGGCGGAACATTGCAAAACAGTGCTTCGTTGGCCACTATCGACAGCCAGTCGACCTTCGGAACAGGTGGCGTTGTAGCCGTAGCATCGACCGGTAAGATTTCGGGTTGCTACTTTGGTGGTTCACTCACCGGCAATAGCGATGTGGGCGGTATCGTGGGTACTGCCATGTATGGCGTAGAGATAGAAAATTGCTACAATCGCGGAGTGGTAAGCGCTCCTAATGGTATGTTTGTGGGTGGTATTGTAGGCTCGGCCTATGATAGTGGTACACGCATTGTCAACTGTTATAATATAGGCGAGGTAATTTCGGCCGAGACATTTCTTTCATCACCTCAACCCATTGTGGGTGATGCCGAGTATAAAGTATTGGTGCAAAATTGCTATTTCCTCGACAATGGTTCTTTTAGCGAAGCTTCGGGCGTAGTGAAAAAGAGCGCAGATGAGATGAAGAACGAAGCGATGGTAACATTGCTCAATGCCGGTGATGCTTCGGCTCCCTGGCAAGCCGATACCAAGTTGCTCAACGATGGCTATCCCGTTTTTGCATGGCAAAACGATCCTATTGCAGCCGTTCAAGTTGCCCACAAAGCAACCTTGAAGGTGGGTGCTATGAATGGCACATTATATATATATGATATGCAAGCCGGTGAGTATGTGCGCGTGTATAGCATATTGGGCCAATTGGTTTACGAAGGTCAATCTTCTACTATTGCAATGTCGCAATCGGGCGTATATGTTGTAGAGGTAAACGGCCGCTTGACCAAAGTGCGTATCTAAGATTATTATTTTCTCATAGTGGCGCATCCTCATACCGTATGGTGTGGGGATGCGTTGTTATATGGTGGCACGTTGCAGTATCTATGCCCACAGTGTCTATTGCTATAAATACCCATTGCCGAGCGTTGTTGCCCGCTCTATTCTCTGTTTGTGCAACAAAATACCCGCTGATTGCTGAATTTAACATAATTTAGCAATCGGGGGGGGGTAATTTGTGAATTTATGTTTACATTTGCCCATCATTACATTATATAATTTATGCCCATCTATGGGCTGTTGCCATAGGGCTATATGCTTGGATGAGTGCTATATGATGGAAAGATAGGAATTTATTCACAATCAATATTTTATAAACTATGAGAAAGAATTTATTATTCGGTTTGTTTGCAACAATGGTGTTGTTGCTTACAACAGCTTGCCAAAAAGAGAATGATCTCCTTGGCAACGGCGAGGCTACTATCTCGTTCGAGATTAGCACTCCCCAAATGGCTACACGTGCCTTCAGCGATGGTACTACAGCCAAAGTGTTGCAGTATGCAGTGTATGACGAAACCGGTGCTTTTATTGGTCGTTTGTCGCCCAATGCTGATGAGTTTAAGCCTGTTGAAATCACTGATTTTAACGGTAAACGAACTATTGACATTCAATTGGCTGCCGGTAAAACTTACTATGTACTCTTCTGGGCATCTGCTCCCAATTCACCTTATTCGGTTTATTACGAAACAAAAGTATTGTCGGTAGATTATGCAAATACTGTATGTAACAGCGATGTCAACGATGCTTTCTATTGCTACAAGAAGGTGATAGTAGATGCAACAAAGAGTGAACCTGTAACCCTTACACGTCCTTTTGCACAGCTCAATATTGGTACAAACGACCTCGTTATTAAAAATGAGGTGGATGTAACTAAAACAGAAGTAAAAGTAAAAGGTATTTACAGCACATTCAATTTTGCAACAAAAGTACTTGAAGGAAACATCAATGAGGAGCATACATTTGCTCTCAACGATCGTCCTAATAAAGGTCTGACTGATTCAAACGATGAGAATTGGGAGACATTCCCCGTTGCAGATTATGACTACTTGGCAATGGCCTATCTTCTCGTAGGTGATGAAAAGAAAGTCGTTAACGTAGAATTTAGCTATGGTGATAATAGTGGTGTGCAAACACGCACATTTACCAATATCCCCGTTAAGGCCAACCACCGTACCAATATCTATGGTGCGCTCTTGACCAATAATATTGGCTTCGATGTAGAGATTGAAGAAGACTTTGATGAGCCCGATGAGAATCTTTATTATGTATCGGTAGATGGTGTACACTACACAGACTTTGCCGAGGCTGTTGCTATAGCTCTTGTGCAAAACAAGCCTATCGACTTTATTACAGACGTGAAAATTGATGCCGATAATACTATCACAGTTCCCGAAGGTCAAACACTTACACTCAATCTTAACGGTCAAACACTCTACGGTGAAACTGATGATGCCGATAAGAATGATGACAATAAAATTACAAGTGCCGATAACGAAGTAATGTTTGACGTGCGCGGTACAATGAATGTGAATGGTGGTACTGTGGGTATAAAACACGTAGGCGAAAGCTATGAAAACTTTGGTTGGAGTGCTTGCGGTGAGGTATTTTATGTTGGATTTAACGGTGAGTTGAATGTAGAGAATGCAACTATTGAAAACTATGGTGGCGTACCTATGGCCTATGCTATTGATATGGTAAATGCATCGGTAACAAGAGCTGCCGAAGCCGGTATCTATGTAAATGTAGATAACTCAACTATCAAATCTTCTTATATCCCTGTTCGCGTATTCAACAATGGTGCAGGTATGAATAATGTTACAATTGAGAATACTACACTCGAGGGTACAAGTCGCGCTTTCTGGGTACACATCTACACCCAAGCCGATGATTCACAATTCTTCAATAAAGGTAAAGATGCTAATGGTAATGGTTACAAAGATGAGACTTTGAATATCAATATCTACAATCCTACTTGCCATAACACATTTATTGCCGACAACCCAGAGCGCATTATTGAATACGGCTTCACCAACGAGATTAACTTCCGCGAGGATGGCAGCCAAATTTTTAAGTTGCAACCTATTGTTGATGCCGAAGGTAACGTTGTTGACGGTGTAGGCAAAATAGATGATAATACTTATGGTGTTACAGCAGCTAACGGTTTAGAGTGGATTGCTGAGAATGTTGCCGCAAATAGTGGCTTCGAAGGTAAAACTATTAAGCTTCTCGAAGATATCGATTTGACAGGTGTAAAGACAAACGGTGACTCTTTCGCTCCTATCGGCTCAACAGGTGAGCGCGATGATCGCAATCGTCTTATTTGCGAAGCATTCAAGGGTACTTTCGATGGTCAAGGTCACACAATCGCCAATCTTTATCAAAGCGGTTGGGATATGGGCTACGAGTGGGGTCAATATGGCTCTCTTGGTTTGTTCGCTGAGTTGGAAGATGCAATTGTAAAGAATGTTGTTCTTGAAGGCTTTGAGGCACAAGTTGAGGGTGGCGACATCTCGTTTATTGCAGGTAGTGCAAAAGGTACTTGTGTGTTTGAAGATATAGAAATTAAGAACTCTACAATTGGTACTTACAACAATGGTTGTGGTGGTATCATTGGTTGGTCGGGTGCTGGTACTTACACATTCAAGAATATCAAACTTGGTTCTGATGTAGTTCTTGGTGGTCTTTGGGGTTCATTCGACTCTTCAATTGGTGGTGTTGTTGGTCAAGCTGAGCCGGGTGCAACCTACAACTTCGAGAATGTAGAGATTAACTGCCGCATCGATGCTTACAACGATTGTACAGCTTCATATGACTATTACAACTATCGTATGTGTGGTATGATTATAGGTCGCTGCGAGGAGACTACAACTATCGATGGTGCAAACTATCCCGATTTGAGTAAATACAACCTCTCGTTCACAAATGTAGTTGTTAACTATGGTACTTGGATGTACTACCACTACTGCGAGCCTACTCCGGGTTTGAATGGTGGTCGTGGTATGCGTGTTGAACCTGGTTATGCGTATGATGGTCTTCCAGAGGATTTCGATCACACACAATGTGTAGATAACCACTATAACTGCATTCCTTTCGATCAACTCATCGGTGGTGACCAAATAGCTGTGAAGGGCCTCCCTGTAGTTGAAGGCGTAATCGTAAACTACCCTACTGCATACACTTGCTCACTTTGTGGTCAGCAGCATGGTAAATAATAGGTGCTGAGTAAATGAAAATGTAAGATAAAAACCCTAAAA
>JAFZDG010000006.1 GCA_017561285.1 Bacteroidaceae bacterium | reverse complement strand
GGTAGTTGAAGCCTACTATGCGGTCGAACTCCTGCCATGTGCGGGCAAATCCTTCGTTGGTGGCAAGGTCGTAGCCTGCTGCATAGGCGTGGCAGGTGTCTATGCATACGCCTACGCGGCTCTTGTCTTCTACGCGGTCTATGATGGCGGCCAGGTGTGCAAAGTCGTAGCCTATGTTGCTACCTTGTCCGGCGGTGTTTTCTATGACGGCTGTTACGCCTTGTGTGTGGTCGAGGGCGATGTTTATGCTCTCGGCTATGCGGGCTATGCAGGTGTCGGTGTCTATGGCTCGCAGGTGGCTTCCGGGGTGGAAGTTGAGCATCGTCAGGCCCAGTGCTTGGCAGCGTTGCATCTCGCCTATAAACGATTGTCGCGATTTTTCAAGTCCTTCGGCTTCGGGGTGTCCGAGGTTGATGAGGTAGCTGTCGTGGGGCAGGATGTGCTGGGGGGCGTAGCCATATTGTTGGCAGGCTGCCTTGAAGGCTTCGATGCTCTTGGCCGAGAGGGAGGGGGCTTGCCATTGACGTTGGTTCTTGGTGAAGAGGGCAAATGCGCGTGCTCCTATGGCATGTGCATTGATGGCGGCGTTTTCTACGCCACCTTGTGCGCTTACGTGTGCTCCTATATATTTCATATCGATTTGTTTTTTATTGGGTTATTTGTTTGTAATGTTTACACAAATTTACTTGTTTTTTGCGATATTGTCAAGTTTTTGGACTGTTTCTATTGCGAAAAAAATATAAATCGAGGGGTGTAAAAAAAAAGCGACATCGTCACTGTGTGGATGTCGCTTGTATGGAGTATGATGCTGTGGGTGACTTAGTAGTCGAACACGCATTTTTGGCCGGCCAAGAGGGTGTTGCGCATGAGCGAAACGATGGTCATGGGGCCTACGCCACCGGGTACGGGGGTGATGTATGAGCAGAGGGGTGCTACCTCATCGAAGCATACATCGCCGGTGAGTTTCCAGCCGTTGGGGCTGTCGGCGCTGGGTAGGCGGGTTGTGCCCACGTCTATTACTACGGCTCCTTCTTTCACCATATCGGCGGTTACGAAGTTGGGGCAACCCATTGCGGCGATAATGATGTCGGCAGTGCGGCATATCTCTTTGATGTTGGGTGTGCCGCTGTGGCATACAGTGACGGTGGCGTTACCGGGGTTGCTCTTTTGCATCATAAGCGATGCTACGGGCTTGCCTACGATGTTGCTGCGACCGAGTACTACGCAGTGTTTGCCTTTGGTGTCTATGTTGTAACGACGCAACAGCTCGATGATGCCCGAGGGGGTTGCCGATACGAAGCAGGGAAGTCCTATCGATAGGCGACCTACGTTGATAGGGTGGAAACCGTCGACGTCTTTGTGATAGTCGATGGCTTCTATTACCTTTTGCTCGCGAATGTGGCGGGGTAAGGGCAATTGTACGATAAATCCGTCAACGTCATCATCGTTGTTGAGTTTGGCAATCTCGGCCAACAACTCTTCTTCGGTGATGGTTTCATCGAAACGGAGTAGTGTTGACTTGAAGCCACATTGTTCGCACGCTTGTACTTTGTGGGCTACGTAGCTTTCGCTACCGCCATCGTGACCTACCAACACAGCAGCCAAGTGGGGACGTTTGCCGCCGGCTGCCACTATCTCTTTAACCTCGTCGGCTATCTCTTGCTTTATTTGAGCCGCGATAGATTTTCCGTCAATCAGTTGCATTGTTATCTATTTTTAGGGTTAAATATTATTTTCTACGGCGCATATTTTTCATTGCGTTGCGCATACCGGCACCACCGTTTTGTGTTACCATACGCATTACTTTGCGTGTGTCGTCAAATTGCTTTATGAGGCGATTTACCTCTTGTATGCTTGTACCGCTACCTTTGGCTATGCGTTGACGGCGTGAGCCGTTGAGTATGGCGGGGTTGACGCGCTCTTCGGGTGTCATTGAGTAGATAATGGCTTCGATGCCTTTGAATGCATTGTCGTCTATATCTATATCTTTGATGGCTTTGCCCACACCGGGTATCATCGAAGCGAGTTCTTTGATATTACCCATTTTCTTTATTTGGTGTATCTGTGCGAGGAAGTCGTTGAAGTCAAATTGGTTCTTGGCAATCTTCTTTTGCAAGCGGCGAGCCTCTTCTTCGTCATATTGCTCTTGCGCACGCTCTACGAGCGATACGATGTCACCCATACCCAATATACGGTCGGCCATACGCGAGGGGTGGAAGTAATCGACTGCATCGAGCTTCTCGCCCATACCCACAAATTTGATGGGCTTGTTGACTACGGTGCGTATTGAGAGGGCTGCACCACCACGTGTGTCACCATCGAGCTTGGTGAGTACTACACCATCGAAGTCGAGACGTTCGTTAAACTATTTGGCGGTGTTGACGGCATCCTGACCGGTCATTGAGTCTACCACGAAGAGTGTTTCGCTGGGGTTGATGGCTGCTTTGATGGCTGTTATCTCTTGCATCATCTGCTCATCGATGGCCAATCGACCGGCTGTATCGACAATAACGAGGTCGAGGTTCTTTTCTCGAGCATATTGAATACCATTCTTGGCTATCTGTACCGGATCTTTTACACCCTCTTCGGTATATACGGGCACATCTATTTGCTCGCCGAGTACCTTGAGCTGGTCGATAGCGGCAGGACGATATACGTCACATGCTACGAGCAAGGGGCGTTTGGCTTTTTTCGATTTGAGCATCTTGGCCAATTTGCCCGAGAAGGTGGTTTTACCCGAACCTTGCAAACCCGACATCAAGATAACAGCCGGATTGCCATTGATGTTCACATCGGCTGTTTCGCCACCCATCAAGGTAGCCAACTCGTCGTGAACAATCTTTACCATCATTTGTCCGGGCTTAACGGCTGTGAGCACGTCTTGTCCCAGAGCTTTTGCCTTTACCGTATCGGTAAATTGCTTGGCTACTTTATAGTTAACGTCGGCATCGAGCAATGCGCGGCGCACATCTTTCAGCGTTTCGGCAACGTTGATTTCGGTGATTTTACCTTCACCTTTCAGTATCTTAAACGACCGTTCCAGTCTTTCACTAAGATTTTCAAACATAGTATTCTGTTGTTGAATAAGTATCTTAAAATTATCAAAGCGCAAAGTTAACGATTTTATGGCAAAAGTCAAAGAACACAACAAACGAATATGCGATAAGTTTCAAAAAATACTTGCTGCACATTCGTTCGCTCGGCTGGTGATCATTGTGTGTGATTTACATTACTTTATCCACCTCATACGTTGTGCTGTATGATATAGGCTCCGTAAGGTGCTTGCAGTGATATAGCTCTGTGTGGGTAGTATGGATATGTAGGTCGACCTTTCGATGCTTTTCGAGCGGAATAGAATTATTAAATAAGTCGCAAACTCCGGGCCTATTTGTAAAAATAATGGTAAAAAGTAGTGTCGGTTATTGACAGCAAAGCAATAAAGTTGTATCTTCGCAGTCCCAATGATGCGAACAAAGCGTTGTGAGCATCATTCATACCACAAGGGGCTGACTGGCTTTGACAGCGGGTAGAGGTGGTGTGTAAGCATGCAGAGCTTCGTAGCCTGGCTCTATAATCTCAGACTTCGCAAATTTAATTGGCGAAAACACTTACGCTCTCGCTGCTTAATCGAAGCACAGTAGATTAGCTTTATTCCCCCACAAGGTGAGGGAACGAGACATCACCCGAATGCTGTTGTTCCGAAGCGGTTCGAACCGGTGGTGCAGATAATATCGGAAATAGTCGGCGGCTTGTCCCGAGCCAATGGCGAAATTTTAGGGACTAAGGTCGTGGTTGGTAGCTTCGCACTTGCCACCTCCCTACAATCGCAGCGAAGATAAGCATGTAGAAAGCTCATCAGTTCCTCGTTTGGACGAGGGTTCGATTCCCTCCAGCTCCACAAAGAAAACTTTAGTATAGAATAAAACTGCTGATAATCAACAATCAAGCAGTTTTGTTTTTTTATATCCAAGCGGTGTTGGGGGTGGGCATCAGAACATTATTGACATAACAATGTTGAGCGGGTTGTCTTGCATGAGGGTGTATTCGCTGCTGGGTGAGCCATTGATGATGCCGTAGGTGGAGCTTGCATTGAACTGTATGGCTCCAAAGCGTATGCCTCCACCGTATGATAGGGCTATGTTGTAGTTTTTTGTTGAGGGTATATATGTGCCGTATATATCGGTAATGACATCATTGGCCGATTGCTTGTCGTCATCGGGGTGGCTTTGGGTGATATTGCCCGATATAACGTAGTCGGCTGCTATACCTCCAAATACGAATATCTGGAAGCTTCGAGAAAAATTGAGTCTGTACTCAAGATGGATAGGAACGCATATGATATGCTCGTTGAGGGTGAGATCGTAGCTTTTGCCTTCGGGGACTGATGTGTCTTTTTG
>JAFZDG010000076.1 GCA_017561285.1 Bacteroidaceae bacterium | reverse complement strand
TATTAGTAATCTAATGAAACACAACACCCCAGCCGAAATGAATAGATTGGGGTGTTGTGATATTGGGTGGGAATGTTAGTTTAAATATCGCTTGGTGTTGGGTGATATGCTTGAGGGTGTTTCTTCTTCATCTTCTTTGATGAGAGCTTGAGGTGGTTGGCTTTCTATGAGATAGAATATGTATAGGAACTCATTGATGCATGGTGTAAGAATGTGATTGATGATAAAGTCGTCGGTCAAGTCGTTACTGATGCAATCTACGCGCGAAATGAGTATTTGTCGTGTTTGGGGTACGTATTGTATGGTTGTTAAATCAACGTGCGAAATTAGTTCCATAATGTAGTACGATAGTTCCATCTCATCCTCTTTAGTTTCTATTTCGCATGGGATGAATACTTCTAAGGCTATGTAGTTACCATCGCCTATGAGTTGATTTTCGCCGTTCTCTGTTACGTTTATGTTGATGTTGAGTTTGTCTCCATCATCTGTGTCTATGGTTGCCTCGAATATGAATAGATTGTCTTCGTCAATTACTTCGCACACATATCCCATATGTGTGATGATTGTATGTAGTCGATTGAGGGCAGCCGGTATGTTCCTGGTATTTTTCATAGTTGGATGTTAGTCTTTGAGGTAATAAACGACTGAAGTTACAACACGTACGTTTTTGAGGTATGGGGTGTATTGGTCGCGATCGGTTATGGAGAATTGTCCTTGTGTAGCCGTTTTGATTTTGCCAAGTTTGCTCTCGGAGTCGGTGGCAAATTGTTCTGCGGCTTCGCGAGCATTGCGAGTTGCCTCGGCAATCATATCGGGTTTGAGGTCGTTGAGACCTGTGAAAAGATAGTTTACTTGTGTGTCGTATTCGCCCGATACGATGGCAATGCCTTTGTCGAGTAATTCACCTTGTTCGGCAATAAGATTACGCACTAATTCTACCTGTTGTGAAGAAACGGTAATAATGGTGCGCAGATTGTATCTATAGGGTACATTTTGATTGATGTATCGTTCGGCTTGCATGTCTATTATCTCGGGCGAAGCTATGGATATTTCGCTTTCGGCAATGCCTTTTGATGTGAGGTAATCTACAATAATTTTATTTTTGCTGTTTACTTGTTTGCTCAGTATGGTTAAGTCGTTGCCTACTTCTTTATATACCAAAGGCCACACAACTTTGTCGGCAGGAACTGTACGTTCTGAAAGGCCTCGAACCGATACGATGCGTTCGTCTTGTAGGCCATTTTCTAATCCTTTTTGTATGTTATAACCCATCATAATCATACCTACAGCTACGATTGCTGCTGCGATGATATTGTTTTTACTTGTGTTCATAACTTTGATGTTTATATTGTTTGTTTCACAAAGTAAATAAATACCTTTTTCAAAATCAACTTTTGAGCCAAATTTGTACATTTGTAACCTATAATAATATATGTATATATGGCGCAGCACAATCTTTTGGGTAAGAGTGGCGAGGAGTATGCCGCCGAATATTTGATAAGTAGGGGGTATGTCGTGCGTGATATCAATTGGGTAAGCGGCAAATATGAGCTTGACATTGTGGCGTATCACCAATCTACTATTGTCATCGTAGAGGTGAAGACACGTAGCAGTGTCGATTTTGCCTATCCCGAGGAGGCAGTAACCGAGAAGAAGATACGCAATACGGTGCGTGCTGCTGATGCCTATATGCGTATGTTTGAGTTGGATATGGATGTGCGTTTTGACGTTATTTCGATAGTTGGAAAGGAACCCCCATATACGATAGAGCATATCGAGGATGCTTTTCTTCCACCGCTGAATGTGTAGTGTTATGGATATTGAGAGTTTGCGCGATTTTTGTTTGTCGTTACCTTTGGTTACCGAGTGTTTTCCGTTTGACGAAACAACTTTGGTATTTAAGGTTGAAGGTCGTATGTTCCTTTTTGCCGGATTGGAGTATCCCGAGTTGCGTTTTAATGTCAAATGCGATCCCGAATATGCATTGGAGTTGCGTGATGCCTATGCCGAAGTGATACCCGGATTTCATTGTAATAAGAAGTATTGGAATACGGTGTGTGTAACACCTCGGTTGAATGATGCATTGGTGCGCAGTTGGGTACTGCATTCATATTGTGAGGTGGTAAAAAAATTAAATCGTTTACAGCGCGAAAATATATATAAATTGCTTGATGAATGGAAAAAATGGAATGGCGTATTATAAAATTGTCGGAGATAGCTTCGACCAACAGCTATCTTGATAAGATAGATTGCGATGAGCCTCAGTGTGAGGGGTGTGTTGTTACTACACATACACAATCGGCCGGCCGAGGTCAGCGAGGCAACACTTGGGAGGCCGAGCCGGGAAAAAACCTTACCTTCAGCTATCTTTTGCGTCCCGTTGGCGTTGCACCCCAAGAGCAATTTGTTTTATCGCAAGCTGCTGCTCTGGCAGTTGTTGATGTTTTGTCGCGCTATGCCGATGGTTTTTCGGTAAAGTGGCCCAATGATATTTATTATTGCGACAGCAAAATTGCGGGTATTCTCATCGAACATCATCTGTCGGGTATGAGTATTTCGCGTACCATTGTGGGGATAGGGTTGAATATCAATCAGGACCGTTTTGTAAGCGATGCTCCCAATCCCATATCGTTGCGACAGGTTACGGGCGAAGAGTATGATTTGGATGCGATACTAAACGAGGTGTTGGAGGCAACAGCTATTCGTTATGCGCAATGTGACACAAATCGCGAACAACTGCAAAGCGACTATGCAGCTGTGTTATATCGTAAAGATGGTTTTTATACCTACTGCGATGCCGATGGTGAGTTTTTGGCAGCCATTCACGAGGTGCAACCCGATGGTCATTTACTGTTATGCGACAGCGAAGGGTGTGTGCGCAAATATGCTTTCAAGGAGGTTGCTTTTATTCTTTAGAAGCTTTTTTACCGGCCTTGCGTTTTTCGTGGCGAGGGGGTAGTTGATTTGTTATATTCGACAGGCGCTCTATTTCGTTTGTCAGGTGATCGGAAGGGCGCATTTCTTGAGCCTTGTGCAGCAATGTCAGTGAGCGTGCTATACGTGTGTCTATGATATGTTGTTTATGTGCTTTGTAAACAGAGTCGGTAGGGTGCTTATCTTGCAAGTAGGCGTTGTCGATATCATTTAGCATAGTCATATCTTCGGCGATGTAATATGCAGCCAGGAATGTCAGGGTTTCGTAGTCGGTAGAGTCTTGTTGCAATATATCTTCATACAAGTCAACGGCCTCTTTGCTATCTCCCTGGTAAAATAGTGCATTAGCCTTTATCTTCTTAAATCGTTTGTTATCGGGAGTTACTTGCAGCAGTTCGTCGGCAATGATAATGGTCTGCTCGGTTTTACGGGCAAAGTCGTAAAAGTCGAGCAAGTAGATGTTGAATACTCTCGTAAGCCATCGGTTGTTGGCTTTGAGGTTGAGCAATAGTTGCTCATATACTTGAGCGTTGTGTAAGAGTCGAGTGCGCACGTATACGCACTGTAGTAATGAATCTATATGTACTCTGTTTGATTGAGATTGCTTGATATATCTATTTTCGGTAGGGATGTCTTCGAGAAATTGAGCAGCAATCAATGCCGCAGCATATGGTTCAACATCGCCCGGTTGGGTTTGTATCATCATCTCGGTTTCTTGCAGTACTTCGCTCCATTCGGCGTGGTCAAAATGGTCGTTCATACGAGCCAATCTGCGCTCGTAGCTTGTGGCCCACAAAGGAAGTACCAGAAAAATAGTGAGTAGTGTGAGTATCAACTTTTTCATATCTACCGTTTTTATATATACACAAAGGTAAGATATAAATTAAATACAGTCATAGTTTTTTGCCAATTATAACATTTCGAGATGCGAAAAAATAACCTTATGAGTGTATATTGATTGATAAAATTTATAAAACCACACAATTTATTTGCATCGTTAAGTAAATCGTAACTATATTTGTAGAGTATATTTTGTGGTAATGAATCCTAAGAAATATGGAGAGAAAATTTAAACGCATTTTGCTCAAGTTGAGTGGCGAGTCGCTCATGGGTGAGCAACAATATGGAATAGATCCCAAGCGTGCCGGTGAATATGCGGCTCAAATCAAGGAAATAGCCGAAATGGGCATAGAGATAGGTATCGTGATAGGTGGCGGCAATATATTTCGCGGCTTGAGCGGTGCTACCAAAGGTTTCGATCGTGTAAAAGGCGACCAAATGGGTATGTTGGCTACTGTTATCAATAGCTTGGCATTAAGTTCGGCTCTCGAAGCTATAGGTCAGAAAGCACGTGTATTTACGGCTATCGATATGCATCCTATCGGCGAGCATTATAGCAAGTGGCGTGCCATAGAGGCTATGCAGCGAGGCGAGATAGCCATTATGTCGTGTGGAACAGGTAATCCATTCTTTACTACCGATACCGGCTCGGCTTTGCGAGGTATAGAGATTGAGGCCGATGTAATGCTTAAAGGTACACGTGTTGATGGTATCTATACAGCCGATCCTGAGAAAGATCCCACCGCAACCAAGTTCGATAGTATAAGCTATGATGAGATATATACTCGAGGACTCAAAGTAATGGATCTTACTGCCACAACATTGTGCAAGGAGAACAACCTGCCTATTATCGTATTTGATATGGATACTGTAGGTAACCTTAAGAAAGTAATGTCGGGCGAGGATATAGGTACGTATGTCTATTGATAAAACAAAAAAATAAATAAATATAGAATTATGGAAGATGTAAGAACTTATCTCGATGCTGCCGAGAAAAAAATGGAGCAAACAGTAGAATTTTTGGACGAGACATTGGCTCATATCCGCGCCGGTAAAGCAAGTCCCAAATTGCTCGATAATATTCGTGTAGATTACTATGGCTCTATGATGCCTATCAGTGGTGCTGCCAACGTGCAAGTGCCCGATGCTCGCACGATAGTTATCACTCCCTGGGAAAAGAGTATGTTCCGCGTAATTGAGAAGGCTATTATCGACTCGGAATTGGGTATTACCCCCGAGAATAACGGCGAGGTTATCCGCATATCTATTCCCCCGTTGACCGAGGAGCGTCGTAAAGCTCTTGTAAAGCAATCGAAAAACGAAGTAGAGACTGCCAAAGTAAGTATTCGCAATGCTCGCCGCGATGCGATTGAGGGTTTGAAGAAAGCTATCAAGAATGGTATGCCCGAGGATGTATCGAAAGATGGTGAGGCTTCGGTTCAAAAACTTCATGATAAGATGATGAAGCGTCTCGATGAACTCTTTGCTGCCAAAGAGAAAGAGATTCTTACTGTATAAGCACACCGTTTGTTGTAATAAGCTATCAGAGAGGCTATATAGGTAAAATACCGATGTAACCTCTCTGCTGTATATATATAGTATGTAAATGGGCATTACCACCAACTCGGTAGTATGTTGCCATAACTTATTGTTTGGGTTCGTTTCGTGCTATTTCAAACAGTTTTTGTGTGAGCTGTTGTATTGAGAAATATAACGGTTTTTAAACCTTTTGTATTTGCAGTAGTCTTAAAAGTAAACAGATGTAATAACGCAAAAAAAGAGAGTTATGAGACAGAGAATATTGACAATATGCCTGGCTGTAGTGCTGGCAACAGGCTCGGTAACCGCTGTTGAGGCTCAACGTAGTGGGCGCGGAGGTGAGCAAACTACCAACACGAGCAGTAGAAGCAGTAGTACACAATCGAGAGGTGTATCATCAACTCGTCAGAGTAGTAGTTCATCACAACGTCAGTCGGAAGCAACTTCTTCGCGAAGTGCATCTTCGACTCGTCAAACCGGTAGTTCATCGCAACGTAAGCCTGATGCAACTCCTGCAACTCCGCAATCCAACCGACCTACCGTAAATAATTCGTCGCAAGGCGGAAGAAATGGCAATAGCCAAGCTACTGTAGTTGAGCGCAACCGTCCCTCATCAAACCATTCTTCGGGTTCGCATCATCATAGCGACCAGCACGATGGTGGACGTGGCGGAGACAAAGGGCATCATAATCCCCCCGGACACAATCCTAATCACGATCATCACGATCATGGCCAACCTCATCCTGAGTATAACCACCACACGCCTCCTCCTCCGGGCTATCATCCCAATCCGCATCCCCCTCATGGATACAATGTAGTGCCCCCACCACATGGACATGGATGCCCGCACGACTATCGTTTCAACACACCACCTCCTCCTCATGTTCCGCATTATACAGTGGGTGGTATGGTATATTACTTCTACGATTGCTGTTTTCACGCACTTGTAAATGGAGTATATCAAGTTGTAACAGCTCCCTATGGGTTATTGATGTCATCGTTGCCCTACGGATACGAAACCATTGTTTTTAATAATCGGTTCTACTACTATTACGATGGTACATACTTCTGCAACTACGGTTCGCACTATGAGGTGATAGCCCCCTCAATTGGAATGGTTGTACCCTACTTACCCAATTATGGCGTGAGCTATGTTTACTACAGAAACCGTCCGGCATACTACTTCAATGGCTACTATTATTACGAAGAGCCTATGTATGGAGGCGTGGCCTATAAGGTAGTGGGTAAGTATAATCCTTATTGAAGCCAATAAAAGTAAAAACCTTATGCGTTGAGAATGTTTATATTACAACGGCATCGCTGCGGCGATGCCGTTTTTGTAGATAAAAAAGGCTGTTTTTATTTTGTAGAAGCGAAAAAGTATCTTACCTTTGCTCTCGTTATATAACCTAATATTTATCATTAAAAATTTATAAACCATGGCTTACGTTATTACTGACAACTGCGTTGCTTGCGGTTCTTGTATCGGTGAGTGCCCCGTAGGTGCTATCTCAGAGGGCGATATCTACAAAATTGATGCAGATCAATGCCTCGACTGCGGTACTTGTGCCGGTGTATGTCCCAACGATGCTATCGTAGAGGGCTAATCCCAAGCACGTCGTCAAACGAAACGATGTGGCTGTGTCTCTCTGAGAGATGCAGCCTTTTTTTATATCACTGCCCATGCCAGTGAGCAGTCGTTGTATAGGGTGTAGTGTGCCGTAATGGGAGTAGTGCTATCGCTTACGAGGGCTGTAATAGTGCCTGTTGGGAGTGTTATAGGCTGTGTGAGAATAATGTCTCGGCGGAATTCAACGGCCGTAGGGTGTATTTTATATATTGCCTCTTTGACCGACCATGCGATGTGTATAGCTGCGTTGCGATCCGATATGCTTATGCACTGTGTACGATCGTTGCCGGATAGGTTCTCTATTTCGCTTTGAGATAAAACGCGCGGTGCCACGCGAGGAGCGCGTTCGCCCAGAGTCTCTATATCAACGCCTACCTGTGCAGTGGCGTGTGTGGCTATAGCTATATGTGTGGATGTGTGCGATATAGAGATATATCCGTTGTCGATAATAGGTGCACCATTGGGCGCGTGACGTAGTTCTATATCTTGCCCAAAATGTTGTCGCATCAAAAGGGCTGTTGCTACAATTTCGCGTTTACGCTTGAGGGCTTGCGCTGTATGATAGTGTGCCGGAAGTGGAGCATCTCCCCACATGGCAAGCAGCGCATCGAGCTGCTCGGTGAGTCTCCATATCGCTATATGCGTATGTTGTGGGGTAATGATGGTTTCACAATATGGCATAGCTACTAATGTGTTGCGGGGGTAATACTCTCGATGAGGTGCATAATGTCTTCGCGGAGGTAGTGCAGTGTAGGAGCTACACTATCGCTCTTGACGGTAGAATCGTAGTATAATGCGCCTCGAAGTAGATATTGAGAGCGATCGGTTGCTATAAATTGTATGGGAGTGGCGCTCTCGGCCGAGAGTGTGAATAGTGTGGCGTATAACTGCTCTTCGTTGCTTTCGTATTCAATCGCTTCTACTTTATCGGTATTGACATTTTGTCGATATACAAGTTCTATACTTTCGGCCATCAATTGGTCGAGATTGTTGTCGATGGGTAGGTAGCTGAGGTATATGGTGGCATTGTAGCGAGGATATACGATGTTGCGCCATAGGGCATTATCGAGGTTTTCTTCAGGCGGTATGATACACATAGCCGAGTCGTTGATGTGTAGCGATATGGTTCCTATATCAACCGGTGAGTAGCAAGCAGGGTAGGCATCTATGCGAAAGTAGCCTTCGGGACGGGGAGTGGCTGTTTGGCGGCAAGATGTGCTCAATAGCACCATACTCAAAGTGAGCAATATGCTGTAAGGCAGAATGAATATACGTTGAGGATATTGATTTCTCATAGTGTATTTATATGACCGCAAAGGTACGTACATTTTTCCAAGAATATGTTTCCTTTTTTATTAAAAATGGTTGTAGGCTGCTATGAAGAGTAGCTTTTCGATCATTTCGTCCTTTGTGTCTGAAACCTCAAAAGTTGCAAAAATTGCAAGGCTCTATTGATTGCGATAGAAACAAAATATGCTTGTGCAATGTTTTATAGTAAAAAAAAAGAGACATTGTTATGGAGAAAAACATTGTACACATAGTACCACAAGTAGAGGTGAAAGTAATAGAGTGTGGACCGTTGCGTATAGGAGGTCATATTCGTATCTTGCTGCCCGATGGAACGGTGTTGGTAAAGCGGCGCACGTTTATATGTCGTTGCGGGCGTAGCAAACGAGGCATATTTTGTGATGGCTCGCATGCTTTATAAAGATTTTTATTGTTAATAAATTGTAAAATAATATCTGTACATCGGCTTGTATAGTAATAAATGGTATATTTGCGTGGTAAATAAACCATAATATGGTTGTTTGCCCAACATATATGTGGATATAAAATAAAAATATACAGCCGATGAGTAGCGATGCCGGTATAAGTCGTATCAAGCAGTTGATGAGTAGTATGGGAATGAAGCAGGCTGCCTTTGCCGAGCGCATAGGTATTGATGCCTCTAACTTCTCGAAGCATCTTAATGGTAAATTACCATTGAGCGAAAATCTTTATAACAAAATAGTTGTTTCGGTAGGAGCATCGAAAGAGTGGCTTATGACCGGCGAAGGAGAGATGTGGTTGACGCGTCAAAACAGTGGGCAGCTTCCTACTATTACTGTTCCGGCCGGCAATATTTTGCCTATGGCAGTCGAAGGGGCAAGAGTATATGACCTGGATGTAACAGCCGGCGGAATGAGTCGAGAGCGAATGTTTGCCGAAGAGCAAGTTGTGGGCATCATCAATATGCCGGCCATTCATCCCGATTGTTGTGTTGTGCGAGTGAGTGGCGATAGTATGTTGCCTGTGATTGGTAATGGCGATCTTATAGCCATACGAGAGGTGCGCAATACCAATCTTATCTTTTGGGGACAAATTTATGTCGTATTGCTCGATGAATATCGGATGGTAAAATATGTGCGTAAGCATCCTGATGCATCGATGGTGATATTGAGGAGTGAAAATCCGAAATATGATGATATTGAGATACCCAAGAGCGAGATTCGCGATATGTTTCTTGTAGAGAATATCATACGTATAGATAGCCGAATATAATAACTCTTCTTGTTTGTAATAATATTGTTGATTGGATAAAAATTATTACCTTTACAACCCTAAAAACAAGAAATATAGTGTATGTTGAAAAAAGCTATCACAATATTTTTCGTGCTATGTGTTGCTGTGGTGGTGAGTGCCCAAAGCAAAGTGGTAAATATAGCGTGCGGTGGGCTTGAAGAGGCTCTATCGGGCGATTACTCTTTTACATCTTTGACGGTAAAAGGCTCGATGGATGTGCGAGATTTTGCAACGTTAGGCCACAGTGTCGCTTCGTTGGAAAAACTTGATTTGTCGGGATGCTCAATCGAAGGCTACGATAGTCGCGACAAGCAATATATGGGCAATCATTCGCACTTTGAGGCCGATGCCATACCGCCTTCGGCATTTCTGGGCTTTATTGCATTGAAGGAGGTCGTTTTATCGAGCGAAATAGAGGCCATAGGTGATGGTGCTTTTGCCGGCTGCGAAAGTTTAGTATCGCTATCGGGTTGTAGCCGGGTTTGTAAAATAGGTCATTATGCCTTCAGTGGCTGTAAGTCACTGCAGAAGGTAGATTTACCATCTACTCTGCAACAAATAGGCGATTATGCTTTTGACAAGTGTGCTGCTATTAAACAGATAGACCTTGCGCAGTGTCGTGAGTTAGACTATCTTGGTGTGCGAGCCTTTGCACAGAACAGCTCCCTTGAATCGGTCGTTTTGCCCGATGGGTTGACACAAATACAAAATGCTCTTTTTGCCGGATGTACCGCCCTCAAGAGTGTGTCACTACCTCGTAAACTCGATTATTGTGGCGAAGGCGTTTTTGCTGCCTGTACAGCCTTGCAAACAATAGATATGTCGGAATGCGAAATGTATGAACTGCCGGCCTGGACATTCTCGGGCTGCTCGTTATTGTCGCAAGTATCGCTACCACCTTCCATTACCATTATTGCCGAAGGTGCATTTAGCTACTGTACATCGCTCAAAAACATAGTACTCCCGGCGGGTATATCGCAGCTCGATGGTTTTGCTTTTGCCGGCTGCAGTGCGCTCTCCCAAATAGCTTTTATGCAAGAGGGTATAGAGAATATCGGTCGATATGCATTCTATAACAACCGGGCTGCTTCGCGAGTCAAAATACCCACTACGGTGTCTTATATAGACGACCACGCCTTTGACGGATGTATTAATGCAAACAAATTCTATACCAGTCGTGACGTGCCGGCCGAGTTGGGTGAGATGGTATTTGCCAATATGGAGCAAGAAAATAAAGTACTCTATGTCGAGACAGCCAGTATGACGATATACCAAGGTACAGCACAATGGCAAGACTTTGGTGAGATAAATAGTCTTGCATCGGTAGATGATGAGGTAGTGCCAAGTGGTGTATGTGCTACATTTGAACAGTATGACTTGAGAATAACATCGGCACAAGAGATTGCCTCGGTGCGACTATATGATACTACCGGAGTGTTGTTGGCAAGTGCCCAACCGTATAAGTGTGAAACCATAATTGATACCCATTCGTTTGTTGGCAATATATACATTGTGCAAGTTGCAACAAACAATGGAGAACAAACTGTGTTGAAAGTAGCCCGTTTAATACGATAGAAACTATAACTATGGCCAAAAATAAATTACAGAAATTTGCCGATATGGCAACCTATGCACACGTGTTTCAATATCCCTTTGCTGTGTTGAAAGAGCGCGGTTTTGATATGCGTGGAAAATGGAACGAGCAGTTTTTTCATAACGACAATCCTATTGTACTCGAGTTGGGTTGTGGCAAAGGTGAGTATGCCGTAGGGTTGGCTCGTCGCTATCCCAATAAGAACTTTATTGGTGTAGATATTAAAGGCGCTCGTATGTGGAGCGGTGCCAGCGAAGCCCAAGCCGAAGGTATTGAAAATGTGGCATTCCTACGTACCCATATCGAATTGATAACACATTTCTTTGCGCCCGGTGAGGTGTCGGAGATATGGATTACCTTTCCCGATCCACAAATGAAAAAAACTCGCAAACGGCTCACCTCGACTCGTATGATAGAGTTGTATCGCGAGATTTTGACCGAGAATGGTATTATTCACCTCAAGAGCGACAGCCCCTTCTTATATACCTACACTCGCGCAATGGTGCAAGAGAACCACTTCCCTGTATTGGTCGATACCGACGATCTATATAACTCGGGCATCGATGATGATATTCTGGGTATAAAGACTTTCTATGAGCAACAATGGCTCGAACGTGGCAAGAGTATCAAATATATTAAATTTGTTTGTGAGCCTCGTCAGGAACTCATTGAACCCGATGTGGAGATAGAGCTTGATGACTATCGCAGCTTCAATCGTAGCAAACGCAGTAGTAAGACTACCAATAAAGAGTAATTATACTTACCACGACCACTATTGTTGACCGGGGTGGAGAATATGGTGCTCTTTGATGCGTTTTTCAAGATCGATACCATAGTTGATGGCATACTCGGCTTCGGTAGTGTATTTTAGCTCTACAAAGGTCTTTGCCGCTTCTTGTGCATATTTTAGCGCCTTTTCGTAGTTGTCGTTTAGCTCATAATATACAGCCAAATTGGCCGCCGCTTTTGCACGGCGGCCTTTATTGTCGGCAAGGTTATATACATATTTCCATATATATGAAGCCTCAAGATGTTGGTTATTCTCCCAATAGCGAAAAGCATCCTTCATAGCCGGATGGCCTGTAATGAAAATGCATCGCTCTACAATACTTTGATGGTGTGCCAAGAGTGGAAGTGCTTGTTGTGATAGCGATACCACAGCCTCTTCAATACACTCGTTGAAGTCTGGAAGATACATTTGAGCAATTTCGGGAGTCTCGCCATAAGCACTGCAATACAACGTGTCGTTTACTGTCAGGTAAATGTCTTCTTTGCCCGGTATGATACATTGTAGCTGAGCGACAGATGCAATGACAAGCTCAGAGCAGAACAGCCCGTCAAGAGGTATTATACTCATAGTGGCCATAGGGCGAATGGCATTGATGACTATATGCACATCGTTGGGTGCAATCTCTTGCCATTTTGTTTTCTGCTGTGTGTTTATACCCTCAATTCCTGTTATTTCGTTGCTATCGGGGAGCAGAACCTCGACATTATTAAATGTATAACTATCGTGTAGAAGTGTACCCAACGACATCGCCATAAGATAAGGTATGCTATCGGTACTGAAATCGATGCGATATTGTTTGCCATTTGCATCAATAAATCGACTATTCTCCTTGCTATTGGGTGCTATGCTGTTATTGACCACTATCACATTGGGATAGGCACGATGATATTGTACCTGAGCCGGTCGTAAGGTGCTCATTTGTAATTGATGAGTCCAACTGCATCCACTCAGAGTGAGCAGTATAGAGATAAATAGAATGTAGTATATTTGTTTCATAAGCCACATATTTATGTGCAAAACTACAAAATATTTATAATCGTATCACAAGCCTGAATGTGAAAAGTGGTAAAGGGAGGCAAAATGGAGGTGTATATGGGCAATATTATATGAGAAACTCCTTTTTGATGCTTTTTTTGAGGCGTGATATGCGGTTGTAAACGACCGATTTTTCTTTTCCCAAAAGTACTGCAATCGTGGTAGCCGATAGACCTGCTACGAGGTATGAGTAGAGTTGATAATCTTTTGCCTTGAGGGTTGGATATTCGGCTCTGAAACGTTGCATCACATTGTCGTGTTGCAAGTTGATAACTCTCTCAAATTCGGCTTGAGCATCATCATCGTTGCGTAGTTCATTGATAATCTCTTGCACCTCGGTCATAATTTTCTTCTGTAACTTATCGCTACCCTCATACACATAATATTGCTCGCACAGGCGTGAGAGAATTGCGTAGTTGCTACCCGACTTGAAAGATTGCTCCTCTTGTTGTGAGGTGACCGTAGTGGGTGGTGTAGAGAGTTGTTTGAAGTCTTTAATAAGCGATAGCATATCATCGAAAGTGTATTCGCGATATAAGCCATAGCGCAAGTTGCCCCATAGTTTGATGTTGAAGAAACGAAGACGAATAATGTTGCTCGAGCGCAACCAATCCATAAATTTTTTTGCATCCATAATCATTTGTTTTTTGAGGTTTTTGTTTGTGACAAATGTAGTATGGAACTATCAAAATGATGCTATAACAAGGCTTTTATAATCTATCACAAGCAATTTTTATTTCTTGCAAACGGTCTGATATTCAGTGTGTTGTGATTTTGTTTATTGGGAATGTTCTATCACAAGGCATTTCTTCGCTATCCATTACACAATGTTGCGCAATTTTTCGAGTACATCTTGTATTTTTTCGTATGTGGTGATGCGAGTGGGTACAAGGGGCAGGCGCAGTTTATTCTCTATCATACCCATAAGATTGAGCAGACATTTTACACCGGCGGGGTTGCCATCTACAAAGAGTAGGCTGAACAGTTCGGTAAAACGGTGATGGATGGTGAGGGCTTGATTGTAGTTGCCATTGAGAGCCAACCGTACCATACGACTAAACTCTTTGGGGAAGGCGTTGCCAATAACCGAGATAACACCCACAGCACCCAATGTGATGAGGGGAAATGTAACACCATCGTCACCCGAAATAACCATAAAGTCGTGGGGTTTATTTTTGATGATGTCGTCCATTTGCGATATGTTGCCCGATGCCTCTTTGATAGCAATAATGTTATTGAAGTCACGAGCCAGTCGCAGAGTTGTTTCGGCGGTCATATTTACACCGGTGCGTCCCGGTACATTATAAAGTATGATGGGCAGGGGCGAAGCTTGCGCAATGGCTGCATAGTGTTGGTATATGCCTTCTTGCGAGGGTTTGTTGTAGTAGGGCACAACCGATAATATTGCATCGTAGCCACTCAAATCATCGCTATAGAGATGTTCAATTACATTGCGAGTATTGTTGCTGCCTATACCCAGCACCAACGGTATGCGTCCTCGAGTGCGCTCTACGACAAAACGTTGTATCTGTCTCTTCTCTTCTTCGGTGAGAGAGGGTGTTTCGCCTGTTGTTCCCAGCACAACAAGATAATCGGTACCATTTTGTATTTGGTATTCGAGCAGTCGTGCCAGCGCATCAAAGTCGATACTATCATCTTCTTTAAACGGAGTAATAAGGGCTACTCCCATACCACTGAGGTTAATTGGAGACATAGATGTATAATTAGGTTTTACGGGAACAAAGATAACCAATATAGAGAACTGTTGCAAAAGAAAAGAGCGATAAAAAGAACCTGTTTTGCAATAAATGCATCTTATTTGATAAGATAATTTCCAAAAATATAGTACCTTTACCATGTCAAATGAAAAACTATTTTATTGTACTCTTATGAAAAAAGGTTTGAAAATTACAATTATTGTCATCTCTGTAATTGTAGTATTGTTGTTATTGATTTCGTTGCTTGTTTCGCCTATAGCAAAGTGGTATATAGAGAAAAATTGTAAAGACCTTGTAGGTCGCAAGATAACGATTGAAAATCTCGATGTGAAATTGTTGTTGGGACGTGCTGCAGTCGACAATTTTGTTTTGTACGAGGCCAACGATACCGATACATTTGTGGCAATAGATCACTTTGATGCCGATGTGCGTGTGTGGGGTATTCTTCGCAAGAGTATCGTGGTCGATTATATTAATGTTGTTGCCCCTCAAGCCACCATATTGCGAGATGGTAATAGCTTGAACTTTGACGATATACTCACATTCTTTGCCAATAAATCGGCCGGAGTTGCCGAAAATGATTCGCTGGCTGTTGCTGAGACCGATACGGTAGCTGTGGAGCCTTCAGAGGGCGACAAAGGTAATAGCTGGAAGATTATATTACGCGATATTGCCCTCAATGATGGTAAGGTGCGTTATGCCGATGATGTGATAGGTATAGACTGGACGATGCACCATATAAAACTTGGTATTCCCGAAATTGACCTGTCGGGTAGCGGTACCAATATGCAGCTCTATTTCGACTTTGCACGAGGTGGCAGTCTCGATCTGAAGGCAATGTTTGATCAACCTACGATGGATTATGAACTCGAATGCCAAATATCGGACTATCCGTTGGGTGTTTTGATGCCGTTTGTAAAAGGTGTTGTCAACTTGGGCGATATGAGTGGTTCATTGGCATTAGGACTACATGCCAAAGGCAATATAGAGAACATTATGGCATCGGATATCGATGGCGCTATACAGATAGATAGTGTGACAATCCAAGATGCAAGTGGTGTGCAATTGGCTGCATTGAATCAATTTAAGACCGACATAGAGCACATTAATATTGCGCACGACTACATTGTTAAGCTACGCAATTTTGTTATTGACGGAGTGTCGGCTCGATATGAAGTATATGCCAACGGAAGCAATAACTTCTCTTCGCTTTTTGCTACATCCGCAGAGGGTGAGCCGGAAGAGTCATCGGCCAATGTAGAAACCGAACCGACCGATAGTGTTACGGGCGATGCTCCCCAATTGGACATTTCGGTAGAGAATATTGTGATGAGTAATAGCAACTTTACTTATGTCGATAATACTCTTCCCGAGCCATTCTCATTGCGATTGAGCAAGATGCGCTTTAAGACACCTATGTTCTCTACCCAGGGAGTAAATGATGTAGAGTTGTTTGCAGTGTTGCAAGATGTCGGAGCTTTGCGTGTAAAGTGGAATGGTAATATCGAGGCTCAAAATCACGATTTGATGTTGACGCTCAATAACTTCAATCTCAAAGATATATCGCCCTATTCATTGTCTTTCTTTGGCTATCCTATTAGCGATGGAAAACTCTCTTTCAGAGGTCAGAATATCATAAATAACGGAATGCTGAAAGGTACCAATAAACTCTCGCTTTACCATCCTACCGTAGGTAACAAGCGTACCGATGTAGATGCTGAGTTTGGCATTGTACCCCTTAAACTTGCAATGGTTGTTCTCACCGACCGCGAGGGCAAAGCCGAGATAGACCTCCCCATATCGGGCGACATCAAATCTCCTCAGTTTTCGTATGGAAAGATTATTGTACAAGCACTTGTCAATGTATTGGTGAAGATTGCTGCTGCGCCTATCGACCTATTGGCCGAGGCCCTGGGGCTTAATAGTGATGAGATAAAAGAAATAGAATTTGGTGCATGGCAATATCAATTTACCCCCGAGCAATATGATAAGATAGAGAAACTCTCAAAAATCATTGCCGAAGAGCCTGAGTTGCGTATTCGCCTGCAACATGAAGTAAACTTTGAGAAGGGCATTCAAGCCATCATCGAGAATGATCTCAAACGCGATTACTATTTGTGGCAAAACCCCGATCGTGCCGAGTCGATGAATATGGTGGATATAGATGCTTATCAAAAGTTGTCATTGAAAAATCCTCAAATTGTTGCCTTTGCCGATTCGATGCTTGTGAAACGTGGTTTGCCTACCGAGGGCAACCTTAACGACAAGATGCACTTGCTATATGGTACCGATGCGGTACAAAAACTATTGCATAACGTTGAGATGCGCAACAGAAGTATGATAATGCAATGGAACCAGGCACTCAATATGCCCGAAGGTACATTGCAAATCGTAACCCCTTCGTTGGAAGAGATAAAGAGCCATAAAGGCAATACTCGATATAAAGTGGAAATTTCGGCCGATGGAGACGCAACCGAAGAACCTGTAGCAGGTGAAGAATCGGCAGCTCCGGGCGATGTAGTGGTCGAATAGGGTATCGCATCAGAAGGGATATCCTATAGCCAAGTGTAGTCGTAGATTTTTCCAGAACGAACCTTCTATGTTATAATATCCGGCACGCCCTGTATCGTACGGGGCGTGTATGGGTACACCTACATCTATGCGCACAACCAAATAGTTGGCTATATCATATCGTAGGCCCAATCCTGTGCCCAATGCAATTTCACGTCCAAATGAGTGTAGCGATAGTTTACCACCCGGACGCAAATCGTCTTCTTTGAGCAACCATATATTGCCGGCATCGATAAAAGTAGCACCCTCTAAGCTGCCCCATATAGGGAAACGAAGCTCTATATTGGCCTCCAACTTGAAGTTACCGGTTTGGTCGAAAAATCCATTTACATTAGAGGCATCGGGCCGATAGCTACCCGGGCCGATAGAGCGTATGGTAAATGCTCTGATACTGTTGGCTCCGCCTATGTAGAATTGCTCGCTATATGGCAGCTCCGAGGCATTGCCATAGGCATATCCGGCTCCTATGTATAGGCGGGATGCCAGGCATAGTTTATCGGTAAAGTAGTGAAAATACTTCACCTCGTTGGTGAGTTTTACGAATTGTGAGAAGGGATTGCCAAGAATCTCCTTTTCGCCCTTTACACCGCACAAAGAGTATATTCCATATAGGATATTGCCGGCTTCCGAAAAGCCCAATTGATAAATCCATCTGTTTTGGCGTTCTTTCTCATAGCCATTGTCGTAGGTAAAGGTATAACCAATCAAGGGTATGAATTGGTCGCGGAAGCTGAGTGCGATGGCCGGATTTTCCGATAATGTCTTGTCAAACTCTGTTGTGGTTTCGAGCATCTTGGTATATCCCAACTTAAATGGGGTGATGTTGTGTAATGCGGTTGATGAGGTGTGGAACTCATAGGCATATGATGTGTTGAACGACACCATACGGAAATAGTGTGGGCGATTCATAATGTTGGCTCCCAAATCTATACGGGTGCTCGATTTCAATCGGCGCAAGTGTCGAGCCGGTTTGATACCCAACATACGTGGAAAGATGAGGCTGCTGTTGATACCAAATTCGTATGAGTTGAAAAGTGAGGCATCACTCTCCTTACCGGTTTGCCATTCGTAATTGCCATTGAGCGATACCGAGAGTTGCTCTCCTCCACCAAAAAGATTGTTATGCGACAGTCCCAATATAAGTCCCGGGCCTAAGTAGCTATTTGATTTCGATGCAACATTGGCCTCAACCATCATACTCATAGGCAAGGCATAACGGAGGTCTATAGCAACATCTATCGAGTCGCGACCTTGTATTGAGTCGAATGGTGTTACATCCATCACGACCGACCTGTATATACCTAATGACGAAAGGTTGCGCAAGGTCTGGTTTTGTGCCGTAAGCGAGAAGGTGCGACCGGTGCGCATTTCTATATTGGATGGGAGCAGGCTCTTGCGTAATTTCATCCCTTCATATCCATATACATCGATTGAACGATACGACAGTGTGTCTATGGCAGCCTCTCCTTCGGGTGGGTGCAATCGAACGGTTATTTTGCCTGTTTTGTATGCTCGTAGCGCATCGGCTGGTGCGGTGGGCGATATGAGCATACGCAAATCGACTTTACCCCTGTTGCGAGTAGTATCGGCTTGATAGATGAGGTATTCGCTACGGAAATAATAGAATCCGCTGTCGCGCAATTGCGTAGTAATACGTTCTCGCTCAAGTGCCAATGTGTCGGCATTATAGCGTTGACCTTTATATAATAGCGTGTTGTGTAGCGTTTTTCTAATCATAGTCGCTACGGCCGTTGTGTCGGTAGGGTACGATATGCTGTCGAGTGTATAGGGGGAACCTATCACCACATGGTAGCTTATAGATGCCTTTTTGCTGTTTTGGGGATTGGGGTTGACTGTGTAGTCGGCTGTAGAGTTAAAAAAACCGTTGTTGAATAGAATGTCTTGCGCCATACCTACACGAAGGTCGGGGCGTACGGTTTGTATCAGAACCGGTTCTTCGGCAAATATGTTGAAAAGCCACCCCTTCAGACTCTTCTCGTTGGGGGTGTATAGGTAGTTCCAGGCCCAAAGTTCGGTGGGAATGAATGTGATGGAATTGGATGAGAATAGAGCATTGTTGGGTGGTACCGAAAGAGCCTTTTTTACCTGACTGCCTACCGCAGGCTCTACTTTCCTACCATCGGCCATCTCTATGGTCATCTTTTTCACTCCTGTATATAGCACGTCGCCTTCGGCCAGTCGCTTGGTCGTTGAGCAGGCTGTTGTCAGTAGAATCGTGAGAATGAACAACAGTGAAGGTATATAGGTGTATAGGACTCTTTTCATGGTTCCTCCTTATCGGTTGTTATCTCTGTTGGTGTAATATTATTGATTGGTGTGTATATAATATTGACAGTTGTATCGCTTGCTTCTTGTGAGGCTTGAGGTTTTTTGTGTTGCGGCTTTTTGCGGAAAAAGTCGAGTAGCGAGTTGATCTGTTTGCGATACATAAAGCCTATGCCGGTTTGGGTTATTTCACCTTCTATAATGCTTTCATAGCCTGTTTGGCGGAAAACTTTAAGGTACATATTCTCACGCTTGTCGAGGCGGTATTCTAACGAAATATCATCAATAAGATTTTCGCTCAGGTTTTGTGTGACATCTTGGTTAGATGCATAACTGCCACCTATAACAACTTTCAAACGGTTGTCAAAGAGGCTTTTGGAGAATTGATATGAGTAGTCGGTGCGTTGCGTTCCGGTGCCGTCAATACCATAGTTATCGACACCAAAGGTAAGATCAACACCTCGCAACGTACGTTGTGCCCATGTGTTCAACTCATATTCAAGAAAGATATTGAGAGGATCGTTGATTGAGTAGTTGTCAACGACCGAAGCAAGGTCGGTATATGAGTTGTAAAGCAACATATTCAATGCTTTGCTTTCTCTTTGTTCGGGGGTGAGGGCTTGTAGCTCATTGTCTATGCTCATATCATCGGCTGTGGCAAGGTCGAACGAGATGTCAAGGTCTTTGAGTGTATTGGTGAGTTTTATTGTGATATCAAAATCGACCAATCGTGATTCGTCACCACTCTTAACGGATGAGCGCTGTGATTGTACAGCCGTAATATTGAACATAGGATTGAGTATATCGCCGTTCCACGAAACATTGCTGCCATCTTCTATATTGAAAATCTTTTGTGAGATAAACGGCGGTGTGTAGCGTACAAAGCCTCTGGTAAGATTGTAACGTCCCGACACTCGGTTGTCGCCCAATGCTGTTGCTGTGTAAAGAAGTTCGCCACCACCTACGAGGTCGATACGGTTTTTCCCATCGCTCGACAGATTGATACCCAACTGTACCCCCTCGTCTATGTCTATTCCCAGTGTAGCTGTGAAATTGGCTTGGCGTTTGGCTCTTTTTTCGTTCTCTTTATCAACGGCTGCAGTGTCGGCAAAGGAGATGAAACTTACCATATCGGAGTAATCGGTACTCGATAACGATGAGTTGCTTTGCATAACATAAGTGGCATTTGTACCCGATAGCAGTGAGATGCCTCCTGTTATTCGCAGGTCGTTGAGTGAGCCTCGTATGCGGGTGTTAACATCGGTAAATACCGAGCCGTATATAATACTCGATCTGTTTTCTTTGATGTTGATGGGTTGGAAATTCTCGCCACTGATATCGAGGTTGACTCCTATGTCGTTGAGCCGTTCAAAGTTTACGACACCTTCAATATTGAGCGGACTATTGTTGTTGCCCATTATGTAGTAGTTGTCGAAGATGAGGCGACTATTTTCTATTTCTACTTTATCATTGCTCATCGTGAGCGATGCACCTATCTGATTGAATTGCAACGAGGCCTTGTCGAAATGAACATATCCGTTGACCAACGGCTCTTGGGTTGTGCCGTTGATAGATAGGTCGCTACTGAGCAGCCCTGTAAATCCACCCATATTTTGTGGTAAGAAAGCATTGGCTACCGATAGGGGTAAACGGTCAATGGCAATGTTGCCATTGATGTGTTTGGGGGTATTATTGTCTATATATGCAACGGCTTCTAACACCTCATTTCCATCGTGTGTCAGGAATAGTTTAGCATCGTTACCGCCTTTATCATCAAGTATATATTCGGCTTCGGCGTGAAGAGTGCCTATGCGTGTATTGTTGTATTTGTAGTCGAGAATATCGAACGTACCGGTAGCTTCTATTCCCGATGAGGGTACATCTACGTATACGTTAGCCGATAAATTGCCCGACATGGGTGCTATCAAAGAGGATACGGATAGCCAATCGGATAGCTCGATGTTTTGCAGGTCTATGTGCGCTCCGCTTACATCTTTATTGCGGCGGTCTTCTGTGGTGACATATAAGTGACTATTGTCATACGATAGTCGAATATTGGCATCGAGTGTGTGGTTGGCATAGTTGAATACAAGATTGTTGTCTTTGTTGAGCAACCATTTTTTATAGCCGATGATGGGTTCTTGTGGGCCTAATGTAAATTGTATGAGTTGTGGTAGGAAGTCTACTTTACATCCCAGAAGAAATCCTATATCGTTCTTTCGATTGCTCTGCAAGCAATATAGTCGGGTACTATTGCCCGATAGGAAGCCCTCGATGTGTATGTGCGCAAGTTCGTCCATATTGCCGGGTTGGTTGTCCATTGCCAAGCGATAGTTGAGACGCTCTTTTTTCTCATATGCATCGAGAGTGAGGGTGTCGAGCAATATCCCTGATATTTCCAGTCGGTTGATGATGCCCGATAGGTTGAAAAGTGAGTCGTTCGAGGCTTGAAATTGGGCTTTAGACAATCGAATACCTTTGTCGTTGAGTATCTTTTGAGCCACATTATTGCTACTCATATAGGCTGTAAACTCAAATGGGGGGAGTCCTCGGTGCAATTCGTCCATATCGAGTCGTTGCTTTTGGAAGATGGTGTCAACCAACTGAGTGAGTCGTTCGAGGCTGGGTTGTAAATTTTTTATTCCGGTATCGGATGAAAGGTTTACACTCAAATCGCCGGTACGCAGGTCTATGTAACTATATGTTACATCGCTGGCGGCAAGAAGGTTTATAGTGTTGGCCTGATAGCGATACTCATCTACTCCTAAAGCCAAGTCGTTGATTGTTACATCGGCTTGTATGATGCTGTCGATATTTGACAATACGACTTCGGCTGTTATGTTGCCTGCAATGTCGAGTGGTTGTTCGGCAAAGTGTAACGCTGTTAAATCTACTTGTCCTATTTGAGCGTCAAGATTGGCCGTAATAAGGTGGGGCTTCAACAAACCATTTGCATCAATATCGATATTCAACTCTTGTAAGTCACTTAAGGCTGTTAAAGCCCATTGTTCGTTGGCAATTTGTGCTGTGATGTCTATATTGCGGTATGTATAGTGACGGAAGTAAAGCGAGTCGAGTTGCACTTGTGCCTTAATATGGGTTGAAGGGTTGTTGAGGGCAAAATCTTTTCCCGTTAGATGCGCCCGGGCTGTGAGTGAGCCAATGGTGTCGTCAGGCATAATCAACCCTAATGGAATTTGGTGTATGTGTGCAGTGACATCGTAGCGCTTACGAGCCAAATGATAGCCGGCGTTTACGTCTATCTCGCCACCCAGACTATTGACAGTGGCATCGGCTGTGATGCTATCACCCGATATGCGAGCGTGGGCATTCAATGCAATAGGGTGCATAACAAAACCTTGAGCCATTGCCGAGTCGGGTATATAGTTGTGCAACGAAAAGTGACCGGTCGTGTGAGCTCTGCCCGAGAATGTTATGTTGCGTTTGTTCTTGTCTAAAGGATGGCTTATTCGTGCTGTACTATTCATCGTGAAGACACCCATTTGCGATATGTCCAATTTGTCAACAATCATATCGCTTGCGATGCCGTTTATATCTATCTGTACCGAGATATTGTCATTGATGGGCATAAGTGCTTGTTTCTCGTTGGGATGAATATAGTATTGCGTAGCTTGTGGGCAGAGTGTTGAAATATCTCTACAAGAGAGATGCCCGTTGGCCAATAATTGTACCGCTGCGTCGGGGTTGAGATCGAACATACTCATATCGATATAAGCATTGCCAGCTACATCACTGAATGGGGTGTTAAGCTGCAAATCTGATATCGAGATGGTGCCGGAGTCGGTCATGGCAAAATGACACTTGGCGTTGGTAATGTTAAGTCCCGATCGCTCATATAATGCAAGTGAATCGAGTGACAGGCGCAACTCCTTCCCCTTGTTGTATATATTGCTGAGCGATAGGTCTATGTTGGGGGCGTTGATATGTGTGAAGTCTATGCCCGGTGTGGGTGCGTGAGTAGATGTTATGTAAGTAGCACTGTTGTCCGATAGGTTGATGCTGCCAACTCGTATTTTCCAGGGGCGCGATTGAATGGTATCGGCTATGGCGCTCTCTTGGTTGTCTTGAGTGCGGTTGTCGGTGTATTGTGCTATGTAGCGATAGGTGCCTTGTTGTATCTCTATCGATTGTATATCAATATCTTGTTCTTTTAATGAGATATTACCATCCGACAATAGTGCTTGGTGCAATTCAACATCCAAAGTATCGATGTACTCGGGCATATACATTCTGAAACCGATGTCACTAAGTTTCAGTTGTTCTATCTCTATATCCCACATTGCCGACTGGGTGGTATCTGTCTTGGCTGTATCGGGTGTCGTGGTATAGAACAACTCTATCATAGTGTTGTCTAAAGCCACATGGCCAATTGCCACTTTATTGTCGATAAGTCTTATATCGCCATTCTCTAAACCTATGCAACCAATGTCGGCTGTTACCGATAGAGTAGAATCGGGCGAGATAAAATCGACTGAAGCATCGTGTAGCGAAATATTACGAACCTCTACTTTACGATTTATTAAGGGAACCAAAGCTACATTGGCTTGCATCTTGCCGGCTGTGAGCATTGTGTCATTATAGGCTGTGGCAATAACCACATTGTGCAGTGCTGCCCTTAATGGAAACTTCAGTGTGAATTGTTCTATCGAGATGCAATAAGGTGTTTGAGAGCATACCCATTGTTCGGCGTATGCTATGGCTTTGCGTTGTACGGGTGGTATGTAAACGAGTATGGGCAGCAGTAGTACTATTGCCAGCAAGAATGCACAAACGATGAGTATGTTTCTATGTACTCGTTTCATATGAGTCAATATAGCTCTTATACATCTTTAAGAGTCACTTACCATATGTTTAGAAAACATTTGGGAGACTGTTTTGTTTGTTTTATATAGTAACCCTTAAAATTAGATGGTAAAAATATGAAAAAATTGTGGATTACAACACTTTTATCGGCATTGTTTATCAGTATTACACTATATGTTTATGCCGATTATAAAGAAAAAGAGGTGAAATTGGAAGATATGCCTCAGAGTGAGCAACAATTCATTACATCGCATTTCCCCGGAAAAAGTATTGTCGGAGCGCGCATTGTCAAGTATGGCTATCATAAAATAATGCTATCCGATGGGTATGAATTGCTTTTTGACAGGGAGAGTAATTGGATTGAGGTGAAGAATGAGTCGGGTATGGCTCTGCCGGCATCGGTAGTGGGTATGTTGCCGCAGACTATTACCAAATACCTCGCCGAAAATTATTCGGGAGAAGGGGTATATGATATTGAGCGAAGTCGTAAAGGGTATGAAGTAGAATTGCAAAATGTAACGTTGCACTTTGACTCGAATGGCCGTTTCATTCGAGCTGAAAACGACAAATAATAGATCTTGCGACATACCAAAGGAGAGGCTGTATCGGTGTCAATTGCTCGATACAGCCTCCGGTGTTTTTTTATGCAGTTGTCTGATTGTCTATCCGTTGAACGGAATGATTATCGGTTCGGTGCGAGGGGTAAAAATGATGCGACTGCGGCAGAGTGTATTACCATCGTGTCGCAATTCGAGTGTATGATCGTTTTCGGTTTTTGTTTCGCGATATACATCTATTTCAACACCCGGGCGAGCTTCGTGAACATAGGCTATTTCAAAGCGGGCAACTCGGTTGTTGTCGAACCATTCAAAGGGATATTGATTGAGCAGATACTCGACATATCGTGCGCTATTGACATGGCGATTGAGATCAATGTCGCTATATCTGACGGCAAAAGAGTCTATCTTCTGGCCCTCATCGGCACGCATGCGAGTAGGCGGTTCTATGGGGCAAGGACGATCAAGAACGTAATTGCGCAACTCGTTCAGCTCTTCCATTTGAGCTGTACGGCGAGCTTCAAGGTCGAGTACAAGCCATATGGTGCGAGCATAGCCACACACTTCACCGCGGCTGTCGAGGATAGCCATGTTGCGGGTAGAGAAGCGGGTGTTATAGTCTTCAATCCAAGTTTCAAGTGTATAATTTTCGTTGATGGCCGGAAATCGTTTCATCTCTATCGACAATCGCGATAGTACCCATGCTGTGCGATTGGCTATCATTTTTTCATATCCTACACCCCAAGAGTCGGCGTGGAGTGATGCTACTTTGATAATGCGACCTACTAAAAAAGATAGTGACATCTCTTGCTGTCCGTTGCACTCTCCGGGAGTGAGGGTAAAGGTTTTGGTATATAGTTTTTGTTTCATACAAACTGAAAAAGTTTTGTTATGCAACTATTTTGCGTTGCGAAGATAATAAAAAATCTCAAAACCGCATATTGCTCTTACTTTTGTATTATCTTTGTAACTTAGAATAGAAGTGCAGTAACATTATGAAGCATACACATCCACACAACCACCTGTTAATAGGCATTATACTGATGCTTATCGTGACCATTGTGGTAGGATGTAGCCCTACTCGGCACGTGCCCGATGGCGAATATTTGCTCGACCAGGTGCGCATAGAAACCGATAGCAAGGATATATCGGCCGGTAGTCTGAGGTCCTTCATACAGCAGAATCCCAATTATCGTATTATGGGTATTCTGCCGTTGCAACTTACCATCTATAATCTTTCGGGTGCCGATACAACCAACAGTGTCAATCGCTGGTTGCGAAGTATAGGTGATGCTCCGGTGTTGTATAGCGATGAAGCTATGCAGGCTTCGTGTTATCAACTCACGAAAGCCTTGTCGAATATGGGTTATATGCACGCTGAGGTGAGTGCCGATACCCTTGTCAAAGATAAACGAATGACGGTCACCTACAAGGTCAAGGCCAATGAGCCGTTTTATATCGATACGTTGATATACGATTTTCCGCATAACGATATCGATAGTATTGTGCGCTCGCAACCTTCGCTCATCAAGGAGGGTATGTTGCTCGATCGCTCCTTGCTCAATCAAGAGCGCGACCGTCTTACTGCCCAATTGCACAACAACGGATATTTCCCTTTCATAAAAGATTATATCACGTTCAATGCCGATACGATGGCATCTACCCGGGGTGTGGAGTTGTCGGTATCCTTGCGACCTATGCCATCGGTTGTAGATGCGCGCGCTCCCAAGTCATACGACAATTATCATCGCTATTTTATCAACAACGTATATGTCATTACCGACCCTATGCTCAACAATCTCAATCTATCGCAAATAGATGTGAGCCGGGCCGAAATGTACAAGAATATAGCAATTGTATATGGCGATAATCGCTATCTTACGAAGAATGCTATCGTTGACAACTGTTTTATTATGCCGGGTGATATATATACCACCGAGGCAGTCAATCGCACCTATACATCGTTCGGGCGGCTCACTTATCTCAAAAGTGTAAACATACGTTTTGCGCAGCACGAGGTAAGCAATGAAAACAATCTGCTCGATTGTTATATATTTTTGGCCCCAGGTCGTGCGCAAAACATCAGTGCCGAGCTGGAAGGTACCAACTCGGAAGGCGATTTGGGTGTAGCGGCACAACTTTCATATCAGCATCGCAATATATTCAAAGGCTCAGAGATCTTTACGGCCGAGGTACGGGGTGCATATGAGAGTGTATCGGGTACAATCGAGGGCATTATAAACAACAACTATACCGAGTTGGGTGGTCGTATGGGACTGAAAGTGCCCAAATTTGTATTTCCGTTTATCTCCAACAGCTTCAGTCGCCGCATCCTTGCCACTACCGACTTTGATATTTCGCTCAATTATCAGCAACGCCCCGAGTACACCCGCATCATAGCCGGAGCCGGTTGGCGATACAATTGGACACGTGCGCGTCACCGTCATCGACTCGACCTGCTCGACATCAACTATGTATATCTGCCCCAATATATGGAAGGCTTCCTTGAGCAGATAGCACCCTCCAATCCGTTGCTTCGTTACAGCTACGAAGACCACTTTATTATGAGCATTGGCTACAACTACTATACCAGCAACATCCCATCCAACACACCTTTGCAAAGCTCCGATAGGCGTAACGCCTATACGTTGCGCTCATCGGTCGAAACTGCCGGCAACTTGCTATATGGCATATCCAATGCCATAGGAGCACCATCGGACAATGGGTATAAAATATTCGGCATACGATATTCGCAGTATATCAAAGCCAATGTCGATTATAGCTATTTGCACAACTTCAATAAGCATCACGCCTTAGCCTTCCATGCCGGATTGGGCCTGGGTGTACCCTATGGCAACTCTACCGTAATGCCCTTCGAGAAGCGCTTCTATTCGGGCGGAGCCAACAGTGTGCGCGGATGGTCGGTACGCTCATTAGGTCCCGGTAGTTACAACGGATATAACAATTACAATAGCTTTATATACCAATGTGGCGATATTCGTCTCGACCTGAGCGTAGAGT
>JAFZDG010000075.1 GCA_017561285.1 Bacteroidaceae bacterium | reverse complement strand
GATTGATGCCATTTCTCCGGCACGCATATTCTTCAATAGTATGGAGGATAGCAGGCTGTGGGATTGTACATTGGTAGGCCAATTGCACGATATGACCATTACCGAACTCATCTCTCGTTTCAGTCATGGCAACGAAGACAAAGCCCGCTCTTTGCGCAATATATATGGCGATGTATCAGAAGAACGTATATACAATACATTCGATACACTATCCGGTCGCAAACTCGATTCGCTCGATTTCTTTATCGCTCCCTCGGTTCACCTGTGTCGAGTCATCGAAGTGTGGCGATTGGAGAGTTGCGAGCGACTACGCTGTCACGATACTCTTACAGGCGATTTTTATAAAGCCGATATATCGCAGCGCGAGGCTATCGAAAACGAAAACCAACAGCGTATTAAAATCGCAGCCGAGCAAGGTATCGATGCCAACGATGTGCCTCTCATCGAGACCGAATGGTTTATTGACAACTTTTGGTACTATCGCTTTTTCTCTCCTTTGGGCGATGTGCTCGATGAGGGTGAAACGCCCTATTGGCATGGCGAGCATCCATACTCTTTCCGCCTCTATCCGTTGTTCGATGGCGAGGTACACTCTTTTGTCGAAGATGTTATCGACCAACAACGATACATCAATCGCCTCATTACAATGATCGATTTTATTATGGGTAGCAGTGCAAAAGGTGTATTGCTATTTCCCGAAGACCAGATTCCCGATGGTATGACACTCGATGATATTGCAGCCGAATGGACTCGCTACAATGGTGTTATCCTGTTTCGGCCCAAACCGGGCAGTACGATGCCGCAACAAATCTCGGTCAATGCTACAAACGTAGGCGCTTATGAGTTGCTGTCGTTGCAGATGCGTTTGCTCGAAGATATTTCGGGGGTACACAGTGCAATGCAGGGCAAATCTGTTTCCAGTGGTACGCCATCCTCGCTCTATGCACAACAGGTTCACTATTCGGCTGTCAATCTGCTCGATATCTTCGAGTCGTTCAAGACCTTCCGAGTGGAGCGTGATACAAAAATCATGAAGACTATACAACAATTCTTTAGCGATGAACGTTACAGTCGCATTGCAGGCGAGGGTGGGGCGCTGTTTGCCGAAGTTACCCCCGATATGGTGCGCAATGCCGAGTTTGATCTCTCTATTGCTGAGTCGGCTACTGCTCCGGCTTACCGAGAGACTTCCAACGAATTTCTGCTCTCTCTCTTCCGTTCGGGGCACATCTCGTTGCAAACATTGCTCGAAACCGGTACTTTCCCATTTGCCGATAGGCTCTTGCAGCGCATCGAAACCGAGCAGCAACAACAAATGGAGCATATGGCTGCTATGATGGATGCTGCCCGGCCCAATGCCGTAGAATCTTTGACTCAAACCCCATCATCGAAATCTCCGGCCCAAACGCCTCAATCTGCTCAGGATTCTGCATAGCTTGTTGAGTTGATGGGTGGTGGCTCTTCTGATACTTCCACCCATCAACTTCCCGATACACGTGATGTACGTTAATTCTTTACAAAATCACGTTGCTATCCAAAAAAATAGTGTATTTTTGTTCTCATATTTCAATATCCAACCTTTAACCATCTTTTTGAAGTATGAAACAAACACTCACTACACTCGTTTTGCTATTGACTATCGTATTCAATATGCAAGCCACATCGGCCGACTCTATCCATTATCATCACCAACCCACAGATACGGCAATCATCCATAAAATCCTGCGCGAAACACGTATGGCCGGTTTCGACAATCCTGCCGATCGTCTTGTTTATGCGGCTCGTAAGTTGGTCAATACGCCCTACAAAAGTGGCACGCTCGAAGGAACGACCGAGCAACTAACCATCAATATGTCGGAACTCGATTGTACTACGCTGGTCGAGAATTCCATTGCTTTGGCTTTCACTGCAGCTGTCGATACGGCTATGGCCGATGAGTTTGCACAAAACTTACGCAATATTCGCTATCGCGGTGGTGTGGTCAATGGCTACGCTTCTCGCCTCCATTATGTGAGCGATTGGATAGCCGACAACACAGCGCGTGGCAATTTTTCAGAGGTTACAAGCCAATTTGCTAAGGCTTCTCGCGCGACCAAAACCATCAATTATATGACTACCCATCGCCGCAGTTATCCCGCATTGCTTGCCAGCGATACACTCTTTGAACAAATGAAAAAAGTAGAGTCCGATTGGGTTAACTATCGCTACCACTATATACCTGTTCAGTTGTTGGCTTCTGAGGCTGCATCGAGTTGGTTTAAAAACGGCGATATTGTACTTTTTACTACCTCTACCAAAGGCTTGGATGTGTCGCATATGGGTATCATTGTTATTGAGCGTGGTGTGCCTTATTTGCTACACGCATCGTCTAAAGCACGTCGTGTTGTGGTCGAAAAACAGTCGCTCTACAACTATGTTACAAGCAACAATGTTATATCTGGTGTGCGAATTGTACGTCTGTAAGTATAATGATACACACCGATTGTAGTAAAACTTTAAATTCAATAAGCCAATGGACTCTGTAAGCGACAAATACAGTGAATTGAATAATAAACAGCGTCTTTTTTATCTCGAACATATTACGCGCGAATTACCCTATCGCCTCACCGCGTTAGACCGTCTTCGCGAAGGAATAAAAGACAACGAGCAAGCTCTTACCGATGCCTTGCACAGCGACTTGGGCAAGTCGGCTTTTGAGAGTTATGCTACCGAGATAGGCATCCTGCTCAACGAAATAAGTTATATGCAGAGTCATCTGCGTGATTGGGCTGCCGACCGTTGTGTTGCCTCTCCGTTGGCTCTCTTTGGATCGCGCAGCCGCATACACTACGAGCCTCGTGGTGTAGTACTCATTATAGCCCCTTGGAACTATCCCTTGCAGTTGGCTTTTTCGCCGCTCATTGGTGCTATTGCTGCCGGCAATTGTGTTGTCATAAAGCCCTCTTCAAGTGCCCCCCGGACGGCTCGAATAATGAAG
>JAFZDG010000074.1 GCA_017561285.1 Bacteroidaceae bacterium | reverse complement strand
GCCACTTGCTCAAATTCGCCACCATTGGCACTTATCTCTACCGCAAGAGTACTGTTGCAACCGGTAAATGCATAATAACGGAATTTCAAAATAGGTTCCTTTACATCCTTGAAAGCGATTTTTCCCGATGTCATATAGTCATCTTGCTCCAAATCGTTGTAATTACCATAACCGGTAAAAGCCATACCACCTTTACCACTCTCCGTTGCAATGGTACGTTCTTCTTCAATTTCCAATACATCATTTATATACCATGCACAAGCTGTTTCGCTACTGGCAAAGGTCCATCCGGGATAGTCGGTCGTAGGCACTTCGTAGGATGTGCGACTATCGAATGTTTCGATAAACGGCAATGCTGAAGGAGGTCCCACAACAACCTCGTTCGATGCAGCACCTACACTCTCGCCTTGCGCATTGACAGCACGTATATAATAGACATATTTGGCCTCTTTTTCAGGGTTTTCCGAGTCGAAATAGGTTGTTTCCTGCAGATTCTCGACCAACACATCGGCTTCATACTCACTACCTGTAGCGCTGCGCAATACAGTATATCTCAACTCATTTACATCAATATAACCATTCGTTTGGCCTTTGTACGGAGCATCCCAAGTAAGATTTACACCATTGCCAACAACTTGGGCCACGACATTGGTTGGAGCAACAGGACTATCCTCACCCACCATTACGTTGACAAGCGTACCATACGAACTGCCGGCTGTAGTACATACAACCAAACGATACGAATAACTTTCGCCTCGCACCACATCGTTATCTTCGTAGGTATAAGCTTCGCCTGGAATAGGATTTTCAACAGCGCCTACTACCTCATAGGCAAATGTTTCGTTACTATAACGGTTTACCTCAACCTTCTCTATAGCTCTCAACACATCGCCATTGGTATCGAGCAATGGAGCTGTAAAGAAAATAGTTACAGGAGCATTACCCTTGTTGCATGTAGCGTAGGCATCATTTATATCTACCGGTTTTTGGCCTATTTCTATTTCGCACCACTCGGGATAGCTGGCACAATCGTCAACATATGCTACGGCCTTATATTGAAACAAACCCTCTCCCACCGACATATCGACAAACGAAAGAGTCTCGCCGGGAGCCGGACTATCGAAGGTATGCACCTCGATATAATCACCATAATTGACATTACGCGATAAGATAATCTTGGTAAGATATGGCAAAGCCTCGCCATTACCACTACCCAGCGAGGTCATTGAATGGGTAGGCACTGTAAGACTCACAGTGACATAACCGGTACTGCTATCCCACCGGGCAGTGAAGTCGGTGACACGCTCAGGCCATATATCCTGAGCTACAGACCTAAATGAAAATGTTGTAAAACCAAGAAAAAGAGAAATTATAAAAATCTTGGTCACAATGCTGTTTCTACAATTTGTGTTCATCATGAATATTTTTTATATGTTTATCGCAAAAGTACAATTATTTCACATTTTCGCAAAGATTATAATCAATTTATGTAGGCTTGAGTACAATTATTTGACATTTGCCAATAGAATAGAAAAAAAGAAGACGAGTTACCTCATCACTGGGGCAACTCGTCAAGCGAAACTTTGAAAAAAACTATTCTATGCTATATGTGTAACAACTAACTATTATTTCTTGAAATAACGGTTGTAAAGGCCTTCAAAAGCCTTACCGTGACGAGCCTCGTCTTTGGCCATCTCGTGTACTGTGTCGTGGATAGCATCGTAGCCCAATTGTTTGGCACGAGTAGCAATGCGCAACTTATCGGCGCAAGCACCACACTCAGCATTCATACGAGCATCGAGATTTTTCTTGGTATCCCATACTACCTCGCCAAGCAACTCGGCAAATTTGGCAGCGTGCTCAGCCTCTTCCCAAGCAAAACGCTTGTAGGCCTCGGCAATCTCGGGATAACCCTCGCGATCGGCTTGACGGCTCATTGCAAGGTACATACCCACTTCGGTACATTCACCCATAAAGTGGGCACGCAAACCTTCCATAACCTCTTCATCTTCAACAATTCCATCACCTATATGATGCTCCGAAACAAATTGGAGAGCTGCATCTTCTTTGAGCACTTCAAATTTCGAAGCGGGAACTTTACATTGGGGGCATCTTTCGGGGGCTGCATCGCCTTCGTGGATATAACCACATACTGTACAAATAAATTTCATAATCTTAGGTTTTAATGATTGTTATATAAAAATTTCAGTTTACTCTTTTACTATTACACTCGGCTCACTAACCTATGCAATAGGTTTCACTCATATCTACCGTAACTCCATCGGGCATTGCCGGTACCCAATGCGCTTCAACATTGACATCGAGTATTGAGCCACAGTCGCGGCAACGGAAGTGAATGTGAGGATCCATACAAGCATCGAAACGAGCATTTTTCTCCTCAATGGTTATCATACGCACTACCCCACGTTCTACCAAGAGGTTGAGTGTATTATATACCGTTGCCTTCGATAAGGTTGGCATTGAAGGATAGAGTGCAGTAAAAATCATATCGGCGGTGGGGTGAGTTCGATGTGTCATCAAATACTCCATTACAGCCATACGTTGTAGCGAGGGTTTTATACCATGCAACTGCAAACGCTCTTTCACTATGTTTTTAACTCCATCCATTTTTAGAACCATTCTATTTTTGTTTTTAATGCAAAGATATAACTGTTTTTTATTCGTGTCAATAGTATTTACACATTTTAACTAAAATATTTTTCAAAAAAATTCTCGGTGAGTGAACAAAATACACTGTTTCAGAAATTTAACGAAGAAATAAAATTGTGATAAAAATGAACGGCACTACACACCAACACAAGAAAAATGCCACAAAAGACAACTGCTTGATATATTGTTTGACATCAACAACCCCAATTTATATTGAAACCATTTTACTATATTTGTAGAATGCAGGATGCGGCTCGGCAAAAAACGCAAGTAAACTTGCTTTTCTGCGCTTACTTTCACTATATTTACAAAAATATTAACCTCATAACACCCATACCATGATTAAAGGAGGATACCTTAAGTACCTGGAAGAACT
>JAFZDG010000073.1 GCA_017561285.1 Bacteroidaceae bacterium | reverse complement strand
GCAATGACGTGATTGAGGGGTAGTAATGGCTCTTTTTGTATTGTAGAGTACTCTATGTTGAGTAAAATTTCTTGCGCGGTTGAGGGTATTGCATTGAGATTGTAATTGAGTGTGTATTGGCAACGCTCTTGCGGAGCAACATCGAGCCGGTCTATACAACCGCCTTGTAGGGCTACACCATCTGCCACCAATTGCCAATGGAGCTGGTAGTTGCTCAAGTCTATAAAGAAGTTTTCATTATATATCTCTATAGTACCATTTGTCAAGTCGACAGGCTTTGTCCATATCGATTGATATTGGTAGCGCACTTCATAGGCGTGGGCTTGCGGAGTACGGTCGCCGGCCATAATGCCGTTGCAGTTGAACGAATAGTCGGTCGCATCGTAGTCGTTGTAGTCTCCTCCGTATAGGAATGAAATACGACCGTCATCTTCATATCGAGCCAATCCTTGATCTACAAAATCCCAAATGAAACCCCCTTGATACTTGTCGTATTGTCGAGTCATATCCCAATACTCTTTGAGGCTACCCATTGAGTTGCCCATCGCATGCGAGTATTCACATTGTATCAATGGGCGGGTAGGGTTGTTTTGCAGATAACGTTCGCACCATGCAGGTGGAGCATACATAGGGCATACGATGTCGGTATAAAGCTCTCCGTTCTCACCTTTATAATATACAGCACGCTCGTAGTGTATGGGGCGTGATGAGTCATGGTTTCGTATCCAGCGATAGCATGCCTCAAAGTTTGTACCCATACCGGCTTCGTTACCCATACTCCATACGATAATAGAGGGGTGGTTCTTGTCGCGCAGTACCATACGTTGGTTGCGCTCGAGGTGGGCTTGTGCATATGATTGAACATTGGCAAGGGTACTTTGGTCATATCCCATACCATGCGACTCTACATTCGCTTCGTCTATAACATACAAGCCATATTCATCACAAAGGTCATACCACTCGGGGGTGTTAGGGTAGTGGCTGGTGCGCACTGCATTGATGTTAAATTGCTTCATTAGTGTTATGTCCTCAATCATACGTTGACGTGTCATAACAAAGCCCTTGCGTGAGTCTATTTCGTGGCGATTTACACCTTTTATAAGAATGGGTTTCCCATTGATAAGTAATTGACCATCTTTTATTTCCGATGTTCTGAAACCAATTCGCTGAGCAACTACTTCTGTGGTGTTTTTATTGTTGCGAATGAGGGCTATTATTGTATATAGGTTGGGTGCTTCGGCACTCCATAGCAATGGCTTCTCTATTTGTAATGTTGCAGATGCCTTGCTATTGCGTGGCTTGATGATCTGTGATGAAACTACTGCACCGTCTGCGTCAATAAGTGATAGTTCAACATTCGATACATGGCCTTTAAAAGTCATATCTACATTGAGAGAACCATTGCGATAATTGCTGTCGAGTGCCGGAGTGATGTGCCAATCGGTCATACGCGATTTGTGACGAGCCTCGATGGTGACATCGCGCGATATACCGCACATACGCCACAAGTCTTGGTCCTCGAGATATGTGCCATCGCACCAACGGAACACCTGTAAGGCAATGAGGTTTTCACCGCTTTTTACATAGCGAGTAATATCAAATGCCGCTCCCAAGTGGCTATCTTCAGAGTAGCCAACAAAGCGGCCGTTTATCCATACATATACGTTAGATGTGACAGCACCGATGTTGAGTATAATATCGCGTCCTTGCCATTCGCCGGGTATGTTGAATGTTCGGCGATAAGAACCTACGTGATTTTGCTCTATGGGTACATAGGGTGGGTTGTTTTTGAAATTACCTCTCCACGCATATCCTATGTTGAGATACAACGGATCGCCATATCCGTTTAGCTCCCACATTGCCGGTACTTCCATCGTGTCCCACGAGGTATCATTATAGTCAACTGCGAAAAAATTGATGGGGCGCATATCGGCATTTTCAACCCAATGAAATTGCCATGTACCATTGAGCGAAAGTTGATAATGGTTTTCTGAGTCGTAATAGTTTTGTATAGCTGCTTGCTGTGAGTCGAAAATATGGTAATCGGCGCACATCGGAAGGCGATTAATAGCATTAACTTGAGGATCTTGCCACTCGGTAAAGCTTTGAGCAGAGAGTGTAAAGATACTTCCTAACGCAATTGCGCAGGTCAAAAGAGAGGCTTTCATAAAGAAAATTTTAGGTGTTTACTAATCTTATTTCTTGGTGCTTACAGCGAGTAACACTCCCAGTACGATACCGAGTATGGCGGCAAACAATACACGTTGCTCGGCCGGAAGAAGGAATGTAATGGTGTGAGCAGGATACCAGAAGAAAGGTATTGTTTTCTTGAATACAAAACCCCATTGCGCATTCCAGTTGATATTGGCAAACATCTCGGCCATAGGAATAGGAGTGATGAGTGCTTTGACCGAACCACCACAGCGTGCAATATGCGCATCGGTGATTTTATGGAATGTCATAAAGATAGGCGCAAAAATTGTGTTCATGGCAACCGATACCGACAAAGCTACCAATACCTTAGACCATGAGAAATCGGCCGATTTTAAAAGAGAAGTTGCATCGGCCATACCCAGCTTCTCGAGGAATACGGGAGTACCTGCCGAGAAGATAGTCATAGCCATACTGATACCCATACCCAAGAAACCCCAAACAATGGCGCGAGGGATAATACCGAAAGTCTTTGAAAAATATGTGCCGGTACTGATGCG
>JAFZDG010000005.1 GCA_017561285.1 Bacteroidaceae bacterium | reverse complement strand
CGGGGTAGCTTACCCAGTAGGGGGCGGGTACGATAACCTCATCGCCTTCGTTGACGAGGGCCAATACGGCATTGCACACCGATTGCTTGGCGCCATTAGCGCAGGAGATTTGGTTGATGGTGTATTCGAGGTTATTCTCATTCTTCAACTTATCTGCGATAGCCTGACGCAAAGCAGGGTAGCCTGGTACGGGAGAGTAACGAGAGAAATTGTCATCGATAGCCTGTTTCGCCGCTTCCTTAATGTGTTCAGGAGTGTTGAAGTCGGGTTCGCCTACACTGAGGTTAATGACATCTATGCCCTGAGCCTTCAACTCAGCGCTACGCTGTGACATCGCCAATGTTGCTGACGGTGACAAACGATTGATAAGATTGCTTAATGCGTTCATTTCTTATAATATTTAGGTGTTTGCAATTATATTTTATCCTTTGAGATGCAGGAGGTGTCCCATGCGCTCCTTCTTGGTGTGCAAGTAATGCTCGTTGTGGGGATTGGGTTTTACCTCGATGGGCACATTCTCGACAATGGTCAAGCCATAACCCTCAAGACCAATACGTTTGGTAGGATTGTTGGTCATAAGACGAATGTTGCGTACACCCAATTCGCGCAAGATAGAAGCACCCGAACCATAATCGCGCTCATCGGCTTTAAATCCGAGGTGCAAGTTGGCCTCAACAGTATCCATACCCTGCTCTTGCAACTTGTATGCACGTATCTTATTCATCAATCCGATACCGCGACCTTCCTGACTCATATATACGAGTACTCCCTTGCCTTCGGCACTGATTTTGCGCATAGCTTCGTGCAGTTGCTCACCACAATCGCAACGCTTAGAACCAAAAATATCGCCTGTCATACATGATGAATGCATACGAACGAGTACCGGTTCATCGGGTTGCCACTCGCCCTTAACAAGAGCTACGTGCTCTACACCATTGCTTTTTTGGCGGAAAGGAATGAGACGAAACTCGCCAAACTCGGTAGGCATAGCAACCTCATCGCCACGCTCGACAACAGTTTCGCGTTGCAAGCGATATTTGATAAGGTCGGCAATAGCAATGAGCTTCATATCATATTTCTTGGCCATCTCATAGAGTTGAGGCAAACGAGCCATAGTACCATCTTCGTTGATAATCTCTATGAGAGCAGCTGCAGGATACAACCCCGAAAGACGAGCCAAATCGACAGCAGCCTCAGTGTGACCGGCACGTGCCAACACACCTTTTGAACGAGCGCGCAACGGATTTACGTGACCGGGACGACCAAAGTCAGAAGGACGCATCGTAGGATCGGCAAGCGAACGGATGGTAATAGCACGATCGCTCATAGACACGCCGGTAGTACATCCGGCACCCACGCGGTCAACAGTAACGGTAAAAGGAGTGCCCAGCAACGATGTATTGTCAGACACTTGCATTTCGAGTTCCAATTCGCGACAACGATCTTCGGTTATAGGTGTACATAACACACCACGACCTACGGTAAGCATAAAGTTTACCTTCTCGGGAGTTATCTTCTCAGCTGCGATGATAAAGTCGCCTTCATTTTCACGGTCTTCATCATCAACCACAATCACAAATTTGCCTTGACGAAAATCTTCAAGAGCTTCCTCAATCGTGTTGAGTACAATCTTTTGGCTATCCATAGTTATAGTAAATTTATTTATTTTTTAGTCTTTACGAGCCGAACGGTGCAACAAAATGACAAGTTCATCGTTGGCAGCACAAACGGCCTCTATATTTCGTTTTAGGTTTTGATATTTCTTATTGGCAATCAGATATATGGGTAATCCTATGGGCAATAGTATCATCG
>JAFZDG010000072.1 GCA_017561285.1 Bacteroidaceae bacterium | reverse complement strand
CACCGCCGACCAAAAGGAGGGTATGGCTGCATTCTTGGGTAAACGTGCCGCTGCATTCAAAAACGAATAATTAACTTATAAATATAAATATCGTCTATGAAAATTTGCGTTATTGGAACCGGTACAATGGGTTCCGGAATCGTACAATCATTTGCACAAGCAGGCATACCTGTTGTGATGAAAAGCCGTAGCGAAGCCAGCAACGAAAAGGCTTTGGCTCGTATCAGCAAATCGTTGGCCAAACTCGTAGAAAAAGGTAAAGTGAGCCAAGAGTATATGGATGCTACCATTGCCAATATCACTCCCACTACCGACTACGCTAAGTGTGCCGATGCCGACCTCGTAATTGAGGCTGCTGTCGAGACTATGGAGTTGAAAAAAGAACTCTTCAAAATGCTCGATGAGATATGCAAACCCGAGGCTGTGCTTGCTTCAAACACCTCTTCACTCTCAATCACCGAGATTGCTGCTGCTACCGGTCGTCCCGACAAGGTAATTGGTATGCACTTCTTCAACCCCGCACCCGTAATGAAGTTGGTTGAGCTTATCAAAGGCCAAAAGACTTCGGACGAGGTATGCACGATGATTTCAGACCTTGCCAAGTCTATAGGCAAAGTACCCGTAATGGTGAACGAAGCACCCGGTTTTGTTGTAAACCGCATTCTCATACCGCTCGTTAACGAAGGTATTGGTATCTTGGCCGATGGCGTAGCTACTCGCGACGAAATTGATGAAGCTATGAAACTCGGTGCCAACCATCCCATGGGTCCTTTGGCATTGGGCGACTTGATTGGTCTCGATGTATGCTTGGCTATTATGGAAGTTTTGCATCAAGAGTATGGCGATGACAAATATCGTCCTCACCCCCTACTCCGCAAAATGGTAAGAGCCAACTTGTTGGGAAGAAAAACAGGAGAAGGATTTTATAAGTACTAATAGTATAACACAATAAAACATGAATTTTAATCTAACAAAAACACAAGAACTGTTTAGGCAAATGATTCGTGAGTTTGCCGAGAAAGAGGTAAAACCCCTTGCAGCAGAGATTGACGAGCAAGAGAGATTTCCCGCAGAGACAGTGAAGAAAATGGCCGAGCTGGGCATTTTCGGTATCCCCGTTCCCACTCAATATGGTGGTGCCGGTGGCGACAACCTTATGTACTCTATCGCTGTTGAAGAGCTTTCAAGAGCTTGCGCAACAACCGGTGTTGTAGTTTCGGCTCACACATCGCTCTGTGTTGCTCCCATTATGGAACATGGTACAGAGGAACAAAAGATGAAATATTTGCCCAAACTTGCTTCGGGCGAGTGGATTGGTGCTTTCGGTCTTACCGAGCCTAATGCCGGTACCGATGCTGCCGGTCAACAAACCACTGCCGTTCTCGATGGCGAAGAGTGGGTACTCAATGGCAACAAAATCTTCATCACCAACGCCGGTCCTGCACACGTATATATCGTTATTGCCATGACCGACAAGTCGTTGAAGACCAAAGGTATCTCTGCTTTCATCGTTGAAGCCGGCACTCCCGGTTTTGAAATTGGCAAGAAAGAGTTGAAAATGGGTATTCGCGGTTCTGCCACTGCCGAGCTCATCTTCAACAACTGCCGCATACCCAAAGGCAACCTCTTGGGCAAAATAGGTGGTGGTTTCCCCATCGCTATGAAGACTCTTGACGGTGGTCGTATCGGTATTGCCGCTCAAGCTCTTGGTATCGCACAAGCTGCTTTGGACGAGACTGTTAAGTACACCAAAGAGCGCAAGCAATTTGGCAAGGCTATCGGTCAATTCCAAAACACTCAATTCCAAATGGCCGACCTCAAGACTAAGGTTGAGGCAGCTCGTTTGCTTGTTCGCTCGGCTGCGTTCAAGAAAGATAGCGGTGTGCCCTACTCTCCCGATGCAGCTATGGCAAAATTGTTTGCTGCCGAGACTGCTATGGAGGTAACTACCAAAGCCGTACAATTCCATGGCGGTTATGGCTACACACGCGAATATCCCGTTGAGAGAATGATGCGTGACGCTAAGATTACTGAAATTTACGAAGGCACATCAGAGGTACAACGTATGGTGATTGCCGCTAACTTGTATAAATAAGAGGGAGGATAGATATATGAAAATAGTAGTATGTATAAAACAAGTGCCCGATACGACTGAGATCAAAATCAATCCCGTAACCGGTACACTTATTCGTGATGGCGTTCCCAGCATCATGAACCCCGATGACAAGGGTGCGCTCGAAATGGCACTCCGTCTCAAAGATCAATATGGTGCACACGTTACCGTTATCACAATGGGTCCTCCCCAAGCCGACCTCATCTTGCGTGAGGCCTTTGCTATGGGTGCCGATCGTGCCATCCTCCTCACCGACCGCCGTTTTGCAGGTGCCGATACGTTGGCTACCTCTAACGCTTTGGCCGGTGCGCTCAAAACAATGGATTTCGACATCGTATTTGCCGGCCGCCAAGCTATCGATGGTGACACTGCTCAAGTAGGTCCCGAGATGGCCGAGCACTTGGGTTTGCCTCAAGTATCTTACGTTGTCGACCTCAATGTTAAGAACGAAAACACCGTTATCGTTAAGAAAGAGACAGAAGATGGTTATCAAATGTTGGAAGCCGATACCCCCTGTGTACTCACCGTACTTGCCAGCGCCAACAAGGCTCGCTACATGTCGGTAGCCGGTATCGTTAACGCTTACAACCGCGAAGTTGAAATATGGACAGCCGACTCTATCGATGTTGATGAGTCGAAACTTGGTCTCAAAGGTTCACCTACCAAAGTACAAAAATCGTTTGCCAAAGGCTTGAAACAAGCCGGCGAAGTATATGAGGTAGATGCTGAAGAGGCTGTTGGTATCATTGTTTCTAAACTCAAAGAGAAATTTATTATCTAATATCTAAAAATCTGAAGAAATGGATAAATCAGCATACAAACACGTATATGTCTTTGTTGAGCAAAGAGATGGTGTTATTCAGCCTGTCGCTTTCGAACTCTTGGGTAAGGCTCGCGACCTCGCCGATGCGCTTGGCGAAAAGGTGGTTGCCCTCTTCCCCGGTTATCAAATTGCCGATAGCTGCCAAACACTCATTGAGCATGGTGCCGATGAGGTTATTTGCGCCGACCACGCTCAACTCAAAGACTACCTCACAGAGCAATATGTACAAGTAATCACTCAAGTTATCGAGGAGTACAAGCCCAGCATCCTCTTGCTTGGCGCTACTACCATCGGTCGCGACTTGGGCCCCCGCTTGGCTGCTCGCATCACTACAGGTCTTACTGCCGACTGTACCAAACTCGAAATCTCGGAAGATCGCGAGTTGTGGTCAACCCGTCCCGCATTCGGTGGTAACCTCATGGCTACTATCGTCAACTCTACTCATCGCCCCCAAATGTCGACCGTACGTCCCGGTGTGATGCAAAAGAGAGAGGCCGATGCCACTCGCAAGGGTGAGATTATCAACTTCGAGCCTAAGTTGGATGAGTCGAAATTCAAAGTAAGACTCATAGAGACTGTCAAAGAGGACAAAGGTAAAGTTGACATCACCGAGGCTAAGATTCTTGTTTCGGGTGGTCGCGGCGTTGGTTGCAAAGAGAACTTCGAGAAACTCGAGCAACTTGCAGGCGTACTCGATGCCGAGGTTTCTACCTCGCGTGCTATGGTCGATGCCGGCATTATGCCCCACGATCGTCAAGTGGGCCAAACAGGTAAGACTGTTCGTCCCAACCTCTACTTCGCTTTGGGTATCTCTGGTGCTATTCAACACCTTGCCGGTATGGAAGAGTCGGACTTCATCATTGCCATCAACAAAGATAAGTTTGCTCCCATCTTCCAAGTATCTGACCTCGGTATCGTTGGCGATGTAAACAAGATTATCCCCATGCTCACCGAGCGTTTGGCTCAAGAGTTGAAGAAATAATCTTCTATCTACAATATAATAGTTGGAGGCTGTGTCAAAATGAAAATTTTGGCGCAGCCTCTTTCGGTTTTATACCCTCACACCGTAACCTT
>JAFZDG010000004.1 GCA_017561285.1 Bacteroidaceae bacterium | reverse complement strand
TACAATATTTTGCTTCCCGGAACGAGCTGCTTGCACCATTTGGTCTATTGTACGATCGCTTCGGCCAAAGGCATTATGTGCAAAATAATAAGTAATATCAAAAATCAACTCTGCCTTACGATAGCATATCAAATTATGATGATCTCCTTGTCGCTTGATTAATTCATTTTTACTCATGACAACTATCTTTTCAATTTTTCACTTCATCATCACACCGGAGAGGAAACGGCCGGTTTCGTTTCCGAGGGCACGTACCGAGTAGAAGTCATTACTGTTTCGATGGGTGCAGATACCGCATACTTCTATATTCATCAAATCAACTCCGCAACGCAATAGCAAGTCGGCATTGGCAGCAGCAAGGTCAATGTGCATTTTGCCCGATTGAGGATTGCGAATAGTGATACTGTCAATATCAAACCCCGCCTTTCGCATAGCATCAATCACTTCATCACCAACCTCATAGGCATCTACACCTATACATGGGCCTATAGCCGCATAAATATGGCTGGCACAAGTGCCAAATTGTTGTTGCATACACGCTATGGTATGGCGTAAAATCTCTTGAACCGTTCCTCGCCAACCGGCATGGATGGCTGCAATGGCACGATGTTCGGCATCGTAGAGTATTACAGGAACGCAGTCGGCTGTTGTTACGGCAATGGCAATATGGGGCACGTTGGTAATAATGGCATCTATGCCATCAAGGGCAGCGAGTTGCTTGTCGTAGGGTAGAGCAACGAAATCGTGGTCGATAGTAAGTACCTTGTGACCATGCACCTGACGGGGATAGAAGAGTTGCGCACGCGATATGCCAAGAGCTGTGCAGAGTTGTTGCAGGTTATTCTCTACTGTTGCTTCATCATCGCCACAGTAGAGGCCGAGGTTGAAGTTACCACGAGGCTCGGCCATGCGAGTGTCATTGTGGCGTGTGGTAACAAAAGTAGTCACCGACTCGAAAGCCGGTGACTCAAAGCTATATAATCTTACGCCATTGTTATCGGTGATGTGCATTACCACTCCTCCTCGCGATGGTTGTCATCGCCATCTTCTTCAAACTCTTCGTCCCAATCTTCCTCAAAGTACTCTTCATCATCACCGCCCTTGCGATTAAGAGTCTCTACTCCGAGATCATACTCATCCTCCTCCTTGATGCGGTGATGCTTGTCGAGGTCGCGATGTGTGAAGGTAAGTACACGATTGCTTTCATCATTAAGTGTGCGCCACAAAATATCTTTGAGTTCGCTCAATCCCATACCGGTGATAGACGATATAAATACGGTCTCTATATCCTCCGGTATTTCTCGGCGCATTTGCTCCATCAATTCTTCATCGAGCATATCGCACTTCGTGATGGCAAGCACACGTTGCTTATCGAGCAAATCGGGGTTAAACTCAGTAAGCTCACGCAACAATATATTGTATTGCTCACGAATATCATCGGCATCGGCCGGAATCATAAAGAGCAACAAAGCATTGCGCTCGACATGGCGGAGAAAACGCAATCCCAAACCACGACCTTCGCTTGCACCCTCAATGATACCGGGAATATCGGCCATCACAAAAGAGAGGTTGTCGCGATACGACACAATACCGAGATTAGGCTCGAGAGTGGTAAAAGGATAGTCGGCAATCTTGGGTTTGGCAGCCGAGATTGACGAGAGTAGGGTAGATTTACCCGCATTGGGGAAGCCTACAAGACCAACATCGGCCAACAGTTTAAGTTCGAGGATGATATTACGCTCGATGGCCGGCTCGCCGGGTTGCGCATAGCGGGGTGTTTGGTTGGTAGCCGTACGGAAGTTCCAGTTACCCAAACCACCGCGACCACCTTTGAGCAAAATAAGTTCCTGACCATCGGTAGT
>JAFZDG010000071.1 GCA_017561285.1 Bacteroidaceae bacterium | reverse complement strand
TCACTGCACCCAAAGGTCAAATCATCGACCGCGCATTCAACTACAACGAGCCGTCAAACTTGTCAACCATGATGTTGCTCATCATTGGTTTCATTATAGGTATAGTGATTCCTACAGTATACCTCTACATCAAATACCTCTTCCGCACCAAGTTCAACAGTCGAGAAGAACTTGAGCAAATTACCCGAGTACCCATCTTGGGTGAGGTATGTGTCAACTACTCAAAAGACCGCATTGTCGTTGGCGAAGGCAACACAAGTTCTATTGCCGAATTGTTCCGCTTGATGCGTACCAACTTGCAATTCTTGCTCACCGGCAAGAACGATAAAGTGATACTTCTCACCTCATCCGTCAGCGGAGAAGGCAAGTCATTTGTAAGTGTCAACCTCTCTATATCATTGTCGCTACTCAAGAAGCGTACAATCATTATAGGTCTTGATATACGCAACCCCCAATTGGCCGAGTACATGAACATACATCCTCGTTGGGGTATTACCAACTACTTGGCATCGGAAGATGTGAACATCGATGACATCATCGTACCCACCGGTATCAACCCTCAATTAGATTTGATTGTAGCCGGTCCTATACCGCCCAATCCCGCCGAGTTGCTTCTCAACAGCCGTATGGATACCCTCTTTGCCGAATTGCGCGAACGATATGACTACATCATCATCGACTCGGCACCTGTAGGTATGGTATCAGACACCTTCTCACTCACACGATTGGCCGATACTATCATATATGTATGTCGTGCCAACTATACGCTGCGCGATCACATTCACTACTGCAACTCACTGGTTGCAGAAGGTCGCTTACCCAATGTTTCGTTGGTTGTTAATGCCACAACCGCCAAGCAAGGCTATGGTTACGGATATAACCAAAATGGTGAGCGTGTGAGAATGCACAAAAAATAAGCCACACACAAGCCCCACCACAATGGCAGGTAACAGAGGCAAAGAATTTCTCAACACGTTTTCTATATACGCTATAGGAACGATAGGTGCAAGGCTCATAGCCTTTGCACTGATGCCTTTGTACACATTCTTCTTGGCAAAAGATGAGATGGGCTATTTCGATATGTCGATTACGCTCATTATGATAATGGTGCCATTCATCACACTCGACTTGCGCGATGGAGCGTTCCGTTTTCTTATAGACAAGACCTGTCCACATCCTCAAAAACAGGTCGTATCATACGTCATTCGCACGCTGCTACGCAACTGCACCATCATAGCCATTATTGCCGCTATTGCCTATTACTACCTTTCACACCTACCCTACTACCCTATTATCGTAGCTACGCTCATTGCCTATGCTTTCTACGAAGTTATGATACAAGTTGTCAGGGGGTTGGGACATACGCGTTTTTTTGTAACGATTGGCATCATCAACACACTGCTCGTACTCTTCTTCAGTGTTATCTTCCTGGTAGTGCTCAAGATGGGAGTATTGGCTATTTTCTTGGCCAATCTGCTCAGTCGCATCATCTCGCTTATTATTATCGAAACCCGCATTCACTTCATCTCCATATACCTCAAGCATCGCAAAGAGTGTGCAAAGGGTGTAGGAAAAGAGCTGCTGAAATACACCATACCTCTACTACCCAACGTATTGGCCTGGTGGCTCATTGAGAGTTCAAGCAAAATATTCATTGTACAATACCTCGGACTCGAATACAACGGTATCTTTGCCATTGCTGTCAAGTTTTCCAATATACTCCAAATTGCGGCCGGCATATTCTATCAAACTTGGCAAGAAATAGCCATCAAAGAGATGAACTCGGACGACAGCAACCGGTTTTTCTCCAAAATATTCAACAACTATTTCTTCTTCCTCAGCTCAACCATTGTATTAGGCACATTGGGACTTCGCATCATTTATCCCTATATTGTAGCCGAAAGTTACCAAGAGAGCTATATATACATTTACCCGCTATTCATAGCAGTACAATTGCATGCCATAGGTTCGTTTCTCGACCTTGCATACCAATGCTCGCGCAAGACACATAGAGGACTCCCCTCTATTATCTCAACAGCTGTATTGGCTATAGTGCTCAACTATTTTACCGTAACCCGCTGGGGACTTATGGGTATTTCGGCATCGCTTATCATATCATATGCTTATCTGATGATATACCGTTTGTTCGACACACGATTCTGCTTTAGAATTGCGCCCAACCGACTATTTTTCAGCTCCTTATTAATACTGATAATAGGAGCACTACTCGCATATCTACCCATACCCACGTTTGTGATTGGAATACTGTTTGCCATAGGCGTTGTAGTAATTGGAATATATGCTTTACGTTTATTAAACATAAATAAGGCATAGGATATGGGAGCAATACTATTTATAGTCATATCGGTATTGGTGTACGGACTTAAGATTGTACACAATTCTCGCCATCTCACCTACGACAAGTGGTGCGAAATATTTATTTCATTCTTCATCTTTACCAATTGCTTGGGTTTTGGTCTGCCTCTTATAGAGTTAGATCGCTACTATGTTGATGGTGTATTTGGATTTAAATATAGGCTCGAGGTATATATGCTCATAACACCTATATTCTTTATCGTTCTGTCGAAACGTATGAAATGGCACTCGATGAGAATACCCTGGTATGTAGTGCTGGCTCTTACGGTATTTGCAGCTGTCAATATTTTCAATCCATCCAATGTCATATCCTCATCTACAATCCTTGCAATAGCACAAATATTCAGTTACCTGCTATTTCTTTACATTGTGTGCAGTTGTGTCAACATAGATACACTGCTCAAGGGCATATATGAGGGATTGGTATATACCACCCTACTACAACTCATACTCACCATCTGCTATCCGATATTGGGTATAACTGCCGTAGTAGAGCTATTCAGAGAAGGTGTATCGATACGTGCAGCCGAACGCCCGGGTGCTCCCGGCACGTTCAATCACCCCAATGCACTGGGTGGTTATATGGCCATAACCGTAGCCTTCTTTGCTATATGCTATATGATGGGCTTCAGAAAACAGAAAAGTCTTACTTGGGGACTTATTGCATTTTTTGTTCTCATATTTACATTCTCTCGCACTGCTCTATTGGCCACGATAGGAACAACAATACTATTGGTACTGATATACCGCACACGCGAAAGTTCTATTTTTACCATCAAAAATATCTTCACACTCATACTGCCAATGCTCCTTTTGGCATCGGCTCTCATCTTCCTCACACCTATCAAGAACAGTTTTATTGGTAGTAATATGGACGAGATGATGCTGGCTCGTATGATGCACTATTATTGTGGTTATGAAATTATCCAAGAACACCCATTTTTCGGATTAGGTCTCAATACACACCTCGAATACATCAGAAGAAATATATCATTTGGAGCCACATTTGGCGATATAAATAAAATCTTCTGGCGAGCCGAAGAGTTTATGGGTTCAAATCCGATACACAACGTTCTCCTTATCCTGCTATCGGAGTTGGGCATAATAGGCACACTACCCATTGTATATTATATCATCAGACAATTCTTGAAAATAAAATCGAGACTGCGCGGCGACTACAATGAGTCATACAAGATTATGGCACTATATGCCGTTGCACTCATCAGCTACATACTCATACACGGTATGGCCGACTGGGCTCCGGTGAATGTACTTATGCGCAACATATGGATGCTTGTATTCTTTGCCGTTGCCATCGACCGTTATAAATGGGAGGAGAGTACTCCGGAACATTCATCCCACACAATCAATCCAAGAAACAACATCGAGGCATAAAAAAGGCATAAAAAATAGCTTTGTTGTGATTTATTAGAGACAAATCTTTGACGATTTCAAATTTATTGAGTAAGTTTGTATATTGATATATACAAGCAACACACGCAAAGATACGTAACGATATAACCAACCCATAGCGATGCCACACAACAACCTCATACCCATAGAGATATCACAACAGGTAATAATGGTGGGAGTAAAACGCGATACTCCCGGAGGTATGGCATCGGTCATCAACTCTTATTTTCGGTACATCGACAAGTTGCAATATATCACCTCATGGAAGCTGGCATCTATGCCGGTAAAAGTGTGGTATGCACTCAGTTCCATCATACAGTTTACACTATCACTCATTTTCAATCGCAACATCAAGATTGTTCACATACAAGGTGCTGCCAACGCCTCGTTTTCGCGCAAAGCTGTGTTTGTAAATATCGCACGACTCTTTGGCAAAAGAATCATTATGCACCAGCATGCTTGCGACTTTGTTGAGTATTACGACAACCATCACAATAAAGAATGGATTACCCGCACCATCAACTACTGCGACCGCCTCATTGTATTGTCGCAGTGGTGGAAGGAGTATTTTACCTCGATTGGCGTTGCCGAAGAGAAGATTGTCATTCTCAACAACATCGTTACTCCGCCAACAACCCCCATCGTGCGAACATCGAACGACAAAATCAGACTTCTCTTCTTGGGTGAGATAGGTAAGCGAAAAGGCATATACGACCTATTGCAAGCAATATCGAACGAACGAGATTACTTTGCACAACACATAGAACTGCACATAGGAGGCAACCTCGAAGAAGAGAAACTACAAGCTTTTATTCGCCATCACAACCTTAGCGATTTTGTTACATTTATGGGTTGGGTGTCGGGCAACAAAAAAACCGAATGTCTCGAATGGGCTCACATATACATCCTACCCTCATACAACGAAGGACTACCCATAGGCATTCTCGAAGCGATGAGCTACCGTATGCCCATTATATCTACCCCCGTTGGCGGCATACCCGAGGTTGTTGAACCATACCAAAATGGCATATTGGTGCAACCGGGCAATCACAAAGAGATAAGCAGCGCTCTGCATTATTTCATCGACAACCCCGACCTTATATCGCAATATGGCGAAGCAAGCTATACAAAAGCGCAACCCTACTTCCCCGAAAGCGTAATGGGAAGCCTTTGCAAAGTGTATAACGACTTACTCAAATAACTACTGATGGAAACTACCCGCTTACTCAATATAGATATTCTCTGCATTACTCAAGAAGAACTGCTTGGTAGGCTGAAAGAGGGTGTTCTCTACACTCCCAATGTCGATCATTTAGTAGAATTGCAGCGTAACAAGGTGCTATACGATGCCTACCAAAAGGCCGAATGGATTGTATGCGACAGCCGCATACTCCAACTCATTTCCAAGCTACTAAAAAAGAGAATCCCCGAGGCTATTCCGGGCTCAAGTTTCTTCCCGGCTTTCTATAACTATCATCGCAACAACCCCGACTGCAAGATATTTCTATTAGGTGCAGCCGAAGGCATTGCCCTCAAAGCCCAACAAGAGATAAACACTGCAATGGGACGCGAAATGGTGGTAGGAGCACACTCTCCCTCGTTTGGATTTGAGAAAAACGAAGAGGAGTGTATGCATTTGGTTGATATCGTAAACCAATCGGGAGCAACTGTATTGGTAGTGGGCGTAGGCGCACCCAAACAAGAGTGTTGGATATATCGCTACCGCCAACATATGCCCAATGTAAAGATATTTATGGCATTGGGAGCAACGATAGACTTTGAAGCCAAGACACTGAAGCGCGCACCTATTATATGGCAAAAGTTGCGTATGGAGTGGCTATATCGCTTCATCAAAGAACCCAAACGTCTTTTTAAACGCTACTTTGTTCGCGATCCACAATTCTTTGCTTATTTCTTCAAACAATTTGTAGGTACATACCACAACCCATTTAAGTAACGAAGCGCTTCATGAAAATCGGATTACTCACATACTATGGCGATCTCAACTGTGGCACCAATCTACAAGCATATGCCACACTCAAAGCTATACAACAGCGGCACAAAAATGATTGTGTCGAGGTAATCCCATTTCACGCATTTCGCCCCGATTGCAAACCATATCTATCCAACGCAACGCCCCAATCGTTGCTCAACGATTGTCGCCGCATTCAACAATATATCCTTTTTAAAAAAGAGTCGTTAGGCGTAAGGAAAGACCACATCATTACCCACATACCATCGGCTCTGCAATTTATAGAGGAACGCAAGTACGATGTTATATACATCGGAGCCGACACACTGCTCGAACTCGACCGCCTGCCCAAAGAGAGCAAAGACATTACTGCATATTGGCTCACTAAGAACATTAGAGCAAAAAAAATTTTGTTGGCGGCTTCGTGCAAAAATACTGAATATACCAAGCTTTGCAGCGAACAAATAGAGAAACTGCAACATAGCATCGATGACTTCTCGGCAATGGGTGTAAGAGACATTACCACATACAATCTCCTCACCAACTTTGCCTCTCCCGATAAAATAGAGATTATACCCGATCCTACCTTTACGCTACCGATAGACTATGCCCCCATTGAGCAATATCTGCAAAAGAATCGTATAACAATTCCTCAACGCAGCATCTGCTTCCACACCTATCGCACCGACTCGTGGTGTAAAGCTGTAGCTGCACACTTCAGGAAAAAGGGATATACAATTGTTTCACTGCGTCCTGCACCTTGGGCCGATATAATACTCAACGCACTATCGCCACTCGAGCAATTGGGTGTGTACCGATACTTCAGCCTCATTGTCACACATCGATTCCACGACACAATCTTTGCGCTCAAAAACGGCATTGCTCCGCTTACATATGTATCGGACAACTCATATACCACAACGTTGGGCGATTCTAAATGCTCCTCATTGATAAAGGAATTTGACCTTTACCCCGGTCACATAATCGACAATCCGTCACAACTCAAAGCCGAGTACTTTATAGGACGCATAGAGGAAATACTCAACAACTTCCACAACCGACAAAAGGCCATAGAAAACAAAATAGAGTCGTGCGCCCGGATATACCTCGACTTTCTCGATAAGAGCGCGCACTATTAATCGTGCATTTTGTAATACGATGCTACGGGATTGCGATGCGATACCGCTACTTTGTATGACTCTTTATAAGCTCCCACCCCTATTATCATAATAGGCACTTCGTTGGCTGCAATGCCAAAACGCTTTTTCAATAATCGAGTTCGCATTGTCTTATATGCCGTTGTAAGCGGTATGGTGGCAACCCCCTTATAATGCAAAGAGAGGAGCAGCTCCATCGCAAACAAGCCTCCATCTACATACATCTGGTGACGCTCATTGATAAAGTAGCGACGCATATCGGCCGTAACAAGAATGGCATATGGCATATCTTGCCCAAAGCCATTGCAACCGCCTTGAAAATCGAACAACTCGTGAGCCTTTTTACCCTTATATATATGAGCGCAAGCCGGCTGTCGGTTACAAGCCGAAGGAGCTTTACGGGCTATATCGATAGCTGCTATGATATCATTCTCATCAATCACCCCTTGCTGATCGAAATCGCGTATCGAGTATCTGCTTTGCGAGAACAAGTCGAACGATGCATTAGCAGCCTGCAATGTCTCGGCACGATTGCAGGAAGCAATACCGGCCTCTATATTTTCCCTCATCGCATAGGCTTTCTTAAGCTGTTCATACCGAGATGCCACTTGTTCCACGTTGCAACCATTATGGCAATTGAAGGCTATATAACGCTCAATCACCGCCATCGACTCATCTATTTGTGCCGAAGGAAAACGGCTCACATATATAAGCAAATCATCTATAAGCGATAGCACCTTGGGTTGCCCAAACCCCACGCGCACAGAACCTATAGACATACCCTTTTCTATGGCATGCGTTCTGATACAAAGGTCGGCAGCAAATTTCACTTCATCGTGCATCATACGAGATGCGCCCAGATGCCTACTTTGGCTATAGGCTTCGAGTACAGCATCGGCAAGCAAGCGAAAAAACAATATAATGCTATTGTGACGTATAAATTGACGCACTCTTTCTTTCAGTTTCATATTGTATCAAAAAAACGTTTATACTCTGCCAAGATACTCTCCGAAGAATACTTTTGAGCAATAGTTTTTTTCAAGTTATCGCACAACACACCATACTCGTGCGATGACAACGTTATTGTATTTTGCAACACCCTTACCAGACTGTCCACATCATTTACCTCAAACAAATAGCCATCATAGCCATCGGTAATGTGTTCGGTAAATCCTTCGATACGGGTGGCTATTACCGGCATACCATAGTTATAAGCTATCATATGAGGTCCGCTCTGCGTTACATTCTCATAGGGTAGAACCAAATAGTGATGTCGGGCAAATATGTCGGCAACCTCCTCATCGGCAATACGCTCGGGTGTAAACGTAACCGAGCAATCCAATGCATCGACCATCTCTTTGTAGTATGCCACATTATCGCACGAGCCCAATACAGATATATGCACACGACTTTGCATATCGGCCGGCAACTTGGCAAAGGCCTGCAACATCACATCGAGACGCTTGTTTTGTCGCACATTACCAAAGAACAGATAACTCACCTTGTCGTTGGCAGGTACAACACCCGGTGTGGGTTGCCCATAGTCTTTGAGCGACAACGGTGTGTACATAATATTCTTGTTGCTATACATCGCCTCAAACTCTGTGCGGGCATGCTGCGAAAACAAATGAAAATGCTTGTGACGAGTAAAAACGTACGACAGATACAATTGTGAGAGACGACGATGATGCCAACCTTCGTACGACACTACGTTGTGCGTGGCATGCACCATCTTGGACGTAGGCAAATAAAAGTCGAGTACCGGATACATATAGGGTACTTCCATTGCATCTACATAGATAACATCGGGGGCAAAAGCCTTTATTTGCTTGGCAATACCGGCATAAAACGATATACACTTGGGATTGCGGCGGCGATATGGAATACGTCTTTTATATATCTTACAGGGAGCTGTAATTTCCGGCACTTCTATCTTTCCATCAAATCCTTGGATAATATACCACTCTATTTCATACTCTTCCGATAGATATGGCACAATAGGCATATCCACATCCACAAAATAATCGGCAGTAATCCAAGCTATACGTTTCTTCATTGTCACTAAATTTTTACAAAGATAGCGAAAGGTGAGCGAGAAATATGAAGTTTACTTCAATATTTTTCACAGCGAGTGAAATATATCTTCGAGGTTCACCTCAAAGATAGCGAAATTTCAGTAATAGACTTATCGATGTGACTCTTTTTGCTCGAAACATTTTATAACTGCAAAAAAACTTTTACATCCATATTGTTGTTTTCTTGTTACAGTAAAAATAACAGATACCCATAACAATTAATATTTATCTTAAAAACCCAAAAACCGAGTTATGAAACAGGTAATTCCCATTCTACTATTGGCAATGGCTTTTACTGCTTGCCAAAAGGAACCCGACTTCAACGAGTTGTCGAGCGAACTTATTGTCTATACCAATTATGACAAGAATGTCAACTTTGGCAAGTTTGCAACCTATGCCATCCCCGATAGCATCTTGGTACTCGATGATAAAAGCAAACCCACATACTTTGCGGCCAACGATCCTCGTACTACCGCTATAATTGGAGCTATCAACAGCGAAATGAAAACAAGGGGTTACACCGAAGTCGACAACAACCTCTATGCCGATATGGGCATACAGGTAAGCTACGTAAAAGACACCAACACCATCATTTCGTATGCCTCTACCAACCCTTACTGGTGGTATGGCTACGACTACTACTGGCCGGGCAGCTATTGGAATCCTTATTGGTGGGGATGGACTCCTTCGTACGCATACCCTATCAGCTACACCTATACAATAGGATCGCTTATCATAGAGTTTATTGCCCTCGAAGATGCCAACGCATCGACCAAGAAAATACCCGTTATATGGACAGCCTATATGGCCGGCATACTATCGAGCAATCAGCTCAATATCAACCGCACCGTAACAGGTATATATCAGGCATTTGAGCAATCGCCCTACATACAGTCGAGCGTACAATAGGCCTATTATAGAATCTATTCAAAAGAAACATTTTAAAACTTACAACAATGAAAAAGATAACAAAAATATTGGGAGCGGCGCTCCTTATGGCAATGTCGGCTATGCCCTTTGCCGGCAATGCACAGATTATAAAAGGCGGATACTTCAATGTCGACTGGCAATTCAATGCCCCCGTTGGCAACGAATATGCCAATGTTGCCAGCGGATGGGGTATGAACTTTGAAGGTGGATACTACATCATTCCTAAAATGTCGTTGGGACTCTTTGTTTCGTACCACACCAACAACAAGTATATAGGCGAGCAAGTGCTACAGCTGAGCGATACCGAAAGCCTCTATACCGACCAACAACACTCAATCTATCAGGTACCATTTGGCATCACATCGCGCTGGAGGTTTATAGAAGACCGTATGTTTGAGCCATACATCGGGGTAAAACTCGGAGCAATGTACACCCGTATGGAGTCTGACACTCAAGTATATACCTACTATCAGGACCGATGGGGATTTAACGTACAACCCGAAATAGGTTTTTCGCTCTTTCCTATGCCCGTCAATCGCATCGGATTCCATATGGCTATATACTACAGCTATGCCACCAACAAGAGCCATGTACTCACTTACAACATCAATGGCTACAACAACATCGGATTTCGTTTAGGTATATCGTTTTAATACAACTAAATAACGACTATCAAGAGCATCCACAGCGGGTGCTCTTTTTTCATTACCATAAGCCATAATAACGCAAAGCCAATAGCTTATAAGAGATATTCTTGGCAATAAACTATTAATTTATGTTAATATACATCATCAATAATAGCATCACAGGACAAATTCTGCAATTCTTTGTTATATTTGCAGATAACTATCAAATCAAGTCGCTATATGAAGAGTGCTAAAAATAAAAATGTCCTCGTAAAAATGATTGAGGATAAGAAAGCGATACAAGAATGTATTCGCAAAGGTGGCGATTTGGAAAAAATCGCAAAGCAGCGCAATGTCAAGTTTGCTACCCCCATATGAATATTACCTGTGTGACGAATTGAAATATCAGTTCGTTACAGACAATCATAAAACCTATATTGCATACTTCTTAGATGCCAAGTTTTATAACGAGGCATTTAAGGATGTCTATTTGTTTAACTTTGATATATACGGTAACAAACCCAAGTACGATGAGCGCATTTCTATCACAGTCTGTAGCATCATTCGCGATTTTTTCAAACAACATCAGAATGCACTTATTTTTATATGCGACAGCAGTGATGGCCGAGAAATGGGGCGTAGTAAATTATTTCATCAATGGTATAAGAGCTTTAAGAATCTGCCCATTCACAAGATAGACCGATACTGCACAGTCGAAGGCTACAACCTCTATTCTTCACTGCTTATTCACAAAGAAAACCCTCGTTACGAAGCCATTATAAGTGGGTTCGGACAATGGATGGATAACGGTGGCATGCCCGAAGAATAATCGGAAACAATCTCGGACCGATATATTGTCATCTTATTAAAATTGAAGATGCTCCTTTTATCGCTTTCAGCGAAAACTTACGTACGCTTATTTTATACTCTACTATTTTGCTCAAAAATAGATTTTGTTAAATTTGCATCGTTCTTAAGAACAGACATTATAATCTAGGACGTTAGCAATATTATCTTCAACTGAAATCTGGAAAATTTAAGTCCCGAAGATGGTAAGCTAATAACGTCCATGTCTTTGGTATCAATATACCCATATTGGTAATATTATATCATTAGGCGTGGACTTTGCTTATTAGTTGGGACAGGCATTTTCCAGAGCCTCAGTTGATTAATAAGCCAAAGTCTCCACGTCTTTTTATTTAACACCCTCTTTCGGAAATCACTAAAATCAAAACTGAGGATAAAGATGGCGATGGCATCGAGTCAATCACGCTCCGTTGGGACAATGACAAATTAATTTCAGTAACGGAAGAAGACGAAAACACTTATACTAATAGTAAAGAAATCTATGATTATACCTTCACATATGACCAAACCTGCAAAAAAGGTTATTTCCCCCTTTATATGTGTTATTTAGGAAGGGATGAAGTACCAGATAGCGACGATATAACTATAGTACACCCCGAGTTATTCGGATTAAGAACAAAACAACTGCCTGCAACAGTATGTGGTGGGCCTTATTCCGTTGCAGAAACTTTTGCATACGAATTTGATAAAGATGGTTACATTTCAAAAATTATAGTAACATCAGGAATATATAAATGGTCATATACTTTAACATGGAAATAATATTATAATATAAAACGAGATGAGGGTGTCGAGATTTTTCGGCATCCTCATTTTTTATCACAAACACTACATTATTTCACATATCGAGCATTTTTACATCAATTTACTTTAAAAACAAATTAATTATACTATATTTGCACAATAATAAGCACAACGATTAACAAATATTTCACATGAAAAAATTATTCCCCCTACTACTCCTGATTGTAACCCTCGCAAGTTGCCAAAAGGCACCCGATTGGGGTAAATTATCGAACGATTTATTGGTATATACCCACTACGATCAAGCATTCGACTTTGCACAGTATAACACATTCTATCTACCCGACAGCGTGCTATTGCTCGACAACAGCAAAGAAGATCCGGTATATATTTCGAGCAATGACATTCGCGCCCGCAGCATATTGGAGGCATTGACCGATGAAATGACTCGATGTGGCTATACACAAGTAAACAATCGCAACGAAGCCGACTTAGGCCTTATCGCAACTTACATCAAACGCACCAGCACTTATATTGACTACAACTATCCCTATTGGTGGTACGATTTCTACTATTATTGGCCATTGGACTATTGGGATCCTTACTATAATGGTTGGTATCCCTACTACCCCTACCCGGCTACATACTCATACACAACCGGCACACTTGCCATTGAGATGATTGCTTTGAAAAAAGCCGATAACACCGCCCAAAAACTACCTTTCGTTTGGACTGCCTATATGGCCGGCATAGAATCGAGCAACCAAATCAACATTGCCAACTCGGTAGCAGGCATATACCAAGCATTTGAACAATCGCCCTATATAAAGGCTCAATAAACGTAGATATATACACAACATAAACACACAATAAAATGAAGGTAACCAAGATATTAGGCATAGCATTGCTACTATGTGCAGCAATAATGCCCTCAACAACCCAAGCTCAACTATACAAATCCACATACTTCAATGTCGATTGGCAATTTAATGCTCCTCTTTGCACCGACTTTGCCAATGTGCCAAGTGGATGGGGTATGAATTTTGAAGGTGGTACGTACATCACCTCCAAACTTGCAGTCGGTCTTTATGGCTCGTTCCACACCAACAACAAGTATGTAGAGCCACAAGTGCTACAACTATCGCCATCGAGTCATCTCTATACCGACCAAATACAATCGATATTCCAAATACCGTTTGGAGCATTGCTAAAATACCGTTTTATCGAAGACTCTATGTTTGAGCCATACGTCACCGCCAAATTGGGTACCAACTTCATACGTATGTCATCATCAAACAACGTAATGGATTTTTACACCGAATCGTGGGGCTTCAATGTACAACCCGAGGTAGGTGTCTCTATCTTCCCCTCTTCGAGCAACCGAACCGGTATTCACCTGGCACTATACTACAGCTACTCTACCAACCAGAACCAATGTCTTACATACAACCTCAACGGTCTTAGCAACATAGGCTTCAATCTGGGTATAACATTCTGATTGTAACACATCTTATATATAATGGGGCGGTATCTTTCAAAATATCGCCCCATTCCTTTATACCACCCTATATCTTGCATACTAAAGAAATAATTCATACCTTTGAACTAACAACCAAAACCAACGATAGTATGGGCAAATTTTTATCATTTTTATTGGGTATCGTAACAGGCGTATTGATTATGGTTGCATTAAAAGCACGCACCACAGTAGATGATATTGTAGAGACTCTATCAACAGAATTAAGCGAACAACAACCGGCTCGTAAAATCAACTACTTCAAGGTACGTAAAGGCAATAAATACATAGAGTTACACACATATATGCACAAGGACTCGGTAGAGATACTCTTTGGTAAACCGCACGAAGTAAGTACATATAGTTTTGGAGATGATTTCTACGAAGATTGGACATATAACTACGGTTCATATGGCATAATAAGCCATCAATTTAGCTTCATCAATGGCGAACTCAAAGATGTGACATCATATTGAAATGAAAAACTCCGTTATACTTATACTTGCCACCTATCTCATAGGCACATGGGCAGCCTATGCTCAAGATAAGATTACATATCGTGCCGAGGCAGCTGCCCATGCCGCTACAGGTACTTTTGCACCGTACTACATGACGGCCAATAAATATGGAACCGTAGCCAACGGTTGTGGTGGCTCGTTGCGCGCCGGTGCATTCATAAAAATGGATACCACCCAACGATTTTCATACGCTGCCGGAGTGGAACTGATGGGTATATACGAAACCCCATCACCCACACGCCGCTGGGAAAACGGCAACTTTACAACCCTATACAACAGACCTCAAATATTCCGCATACAACAACTATATGCCGATGTTAAGTACCGCGCACTATTTCTTTCGGTAGGTATGCGCGAGAGAGAAAACGAAAACATCATCACCAACCACCGACTATCATCGGGCAACTTGATTCTATCGGGCAACGCCCGCCCCATACCCCAAGTTCGCGTAGGATTTCACCGATTTGTCGATATACCCTTCACCAACGGTTGGGTGCAAATAAAGGGCGATATAGCCTACGGCAAATTCTTGGGCGATGATTACCTCAAAAGCCACTACAACTACTACTCATCATTTCTCACTACCAACATCTACTACCACTACAAGTCGCTATACTTCCGCAGCAACCCGCACCAGCCATTTGTTTTCACACTCGGGCTGGAAGATGGCGTACAATTTGGCGGCGATATGGACACCTACCGCGATGGAGTGTTGGTATCTTCTGCGCAATCGCCCATCACATTCAAGTCGTTTGTACAAGCATTCGTACCCAGCGCCGGCGATGAAACAGCCGCCCCGGGCGACCAACTCTTTGTATATGGCAACCACGTGGGAGCCATCAATATGGCTGCCGAATATACATTTGATGACAAATCGCAACTACGCGCCTATACACAATGGATATATGAAGATGGATCGGGTATGAGAAAGGCTAACGGATTTGACGGTCTGTGGGGTATTGCCTACCACACCCACCGCCACAGC